>DATLRE010000214.1:0-2395 GCA_035534835.1 Acidimicrobiales bacterium | reverse complement strand
CCCGACCGGAACGGCCCGACCGGAACGGCACCCGCACCTCCCCCTGGACCCATGGACACCTCCTCCGAACCCGACCTCCGACCTGCCGCCGGCACCGGCGCCGGCGGGTGCGGGGCCGGTCCCCGCCCCTATCCCGTCGTGCTCCACCTCGACGGCGCCCCCTGCCTGGTGGTCGGCGCGGGCCCGGTGGCGGCCCGCAGGGTGCGGGGCCTGCTCGAGGCCGGCGCCACCGTCACGGTGGTGGCCCCGGCGGTCGGTGCCGGGGTGCGGGCACTGGCCGACGACGGGCCGCCCGGTGGCGGCGTGCTCACCCTCGAGGTCCGTCCCTACGCCCCGCCCGAGGCGTCCGCCTACCGTCTGGCGGTGGCCGCCACCGGGGACCCGGGCGTCGACGAGCAGGTGGTCGCCGACGCGCTGGCCGGCGGGGCGCTGGCCAACCGGGCCGGCACGCCGGCCGACGGTACGGGGCGGGGCACCCCCCGGGCGGGGACCGTCCTCCTCCCCGCCGTCCACCGGGCCGGGACGGTGACCGTGGCGGTGTCGACGGACGGCACCGGACCGGCACTGGCGCGGTGGCTCCGCGACCGGGTGGCGGCCGGGTTCGAGGGTGCCGACGTCGCCACGCTGGCCGGCCTCGTGGGAGCGGCGCGTCCCGGGTTCCTGGCGGGCGGCGGGACGGGCGGAACAGGGGGCGGGACCGACTGGACCGGCGTACTGGACCGGGTCGCCCCACTGGTCGCCGACGGCCGGGCCGGCGAGGCCCGGGAGCTCCTCGCACGCCTCCTCGGCGACGCCTCGGCGGGTCCGCAGGAGGCGCAGCGGCACGGTCGCTAGGGTCTCCCCCGTGACCTACCTCTCCACCATGAGGGTCGAGGACATCGACCTGTCGGACATGGCCTTCTGGGCGCTCCCCTGGCGGGAGCGCGAACGTGCCTTTGCCGTCCTGCGGGCCGAGCGACCGCTCGCCCACTTCGAGGAGCCGGACCTCGGATCCTCCTCGAACCTCGCCCTTCCCCCGGGCCGCGGCTACCGCGCCGTCGTCCGGCATGCCGACGTCACCGAGGTGAGCCGGCACCCCGAGATCTACTGCTCGGGCAAGGGCGCCATCAGCATCATCGACCTGCCCGAGGAGATGGTCGAGTTCTTCGCCAGCATGATCTCGACCGACAACCCCCGCCACGCGCGGCTGCGGCGCATCGTGTCCTCGGCGTTCAGCCCCCGGCGCATCAACGCCATCGAGGAGGACATCGAGCGGGTCGCCCGCCGGCTGATCGACCGGGTCGCCACGCTCGGCGAGTGCGACTTCGTCACCGAGCTCGCCGCTCCGCTCCCCCTCGAGATCATCTGCGACATGATGGGGCTCCCGCCCTCGGAGCACGCCACCGTGCTCCGCTGCTCGAACATCATCGCCTCGTCCAGCGACGACGAGTACCTCGCGCCGGGCGACGACCCGCTCGAGGCCATGCTGAGCGCCGGCTGCGAGATGGTCGACCTGCTGACGGAACTCAGCACCCACCGTCGGGAGCACCCGGCCGACGACCTCACGACGGCGCTCCTCACCACCAACATCGACGGTGAGGCGCTCACGCCCGCCGAGGTGGCCTCGTTCTTCATCCTGCTGTTGACGGCCGGCAACGAGACGACCCGGAACTCCCTCTCCCACGGCCTGCTCGCGCTGACCGAGCACCCCGCACAGCGCGCCGTCTGGCAGGCCGACCCGCTCGCCGTCGCCGCCACCGGCGTCGACGAGATCGTGCGGTGGGCGAGCCCGGTCAACTGGATGCGCCGCACCGTCACCGAGGAAACGGTCCTGTCGGGGGAGGTGCTGCACCCCGGCGACAAGGTCCTCCTCTTCTACGGATCGGCCAACCGCGACGAGGACGTGTTCGAGGACCCGTACACGTTCGACGTGCGCCGGTCCCCCAACCCCCATGTCGGCTTCGGCGCCGCCGGTCCCCACTTCTGCCTGGGGGCCCACCTCGCCCGTCGGGAGATCGACGTGATGATGCGCCAGCTGCTCGTGCGCCTGCCGGACATCGCCTCGTCCGGCGAGCCGGTGCAGACGGTGTCCCGGTTCGTGAACGGCATCAACCACCTGCCGTGCACGTTCACCCCCACGGCTCCCCTGGCCAAGCCCTGACCGGGTCGCCGCCGGACGGGACCCGTCAGGGCTTGGCCACCATCAGCACCCCCACCAGGACCAGGACGACGACCAGCCCGAGGCCGATCGCGCCGGTCCGGCTGCAGCGGGCCGCCTCGCCGGCGAGATCCGGTGACGCGGCACCGTCCCCGGCCGTCGCCGCCGCCACCACCTCTTGGAGGCGCCGCTCCTCGGGCCACAGGACGGACTCGGCGACGACGGCGACGAGCGCCCAGCCCGCCGTGCCCAGCGACA
>DATLRE010000213.1:0-18991 GCA_035534835.1 Acidimicrobiales bacterium | reverse complement strand
CAAGCGAAAGCGTGACCTGGCGGCCAGTCGATTGAATGGTCAGGTTGAACAGTTGGAGGTCGGCGTCAGGCTCATCGAGGATGCCTTGCAGTTGCTCAGCAATGCAGCCGACATGTACCTCAGGATGCCTCCTGAGGGTCGCCAGAAGATGAACCAGGCAGTGTTCGAGAAGATCTACGTATTCGACGGTGACGTGACTGCGGTCGTGTTCAACCCTCCATTCGGCGACCTCTTGGGCGCCCAGGAGATCGGCAAGCACAGTCCCACCTACGAACGGCGGGCTGCGTTGCCAGTCTTCGATTGGAGCCTCGGCCAGGCCGGTCCGGAGAATCTCTCCGAAACCCTGGCCGAAGTTCTCTTTGGCGATGGTTTGAGTAAGGGCCTTATGGTGGGCGCTACCGGACTCGAACCGATGACCTGCTGGTTGTAAACCAGCTGCTCTGACCAACTGAGCTAAGCGCCCGACGGCCCCGAGGCTACTGCGCGGCGGCCGCCAGGAACGCCTCGAGCAGGGCCGGTGTGGACGCTGCGAACGGCGCCCGGCGCGCGTCGTGGGCGAGCGTGACGAGTTCCCGTCCTTCAGCCTCGCCGACCACCGCCCCGGCCTCGCTGCACACCAGCATCCCGCCCAGGTAGTCCCAACTGCCGAGGAGCGAGCCGCCGACGACGGCGTACCCGTCGAGCACCCCTTCGGCCACCGCGCACAGGTCGAGGGCGGCCGCCCCCAGGCACCGGTACTGGTTCCACCCGTAGTGGCGGGGCGGGTAGCCGCTGAACGCCACGATCGCATCCTCCAGCCGGTCGCAGCCGGAGGGCGTGACCGGCACACCGTCCTTGCGGGCCCCGCCGCCGCGCACCGCCTCGAAGCGCACCCCGGAAGCCTGGTCGACCACCAGCGCGGCCCGCGGGCCGTCGGCGTCGACGGCGCACAGGCTGGTGGCGTACCAGGGAACGCCGCGCGAGGCGTTCGTCGAGCCGTCGACCGGGTCGACGACGACTACCAGACCGCGGTCGCTCCCCCGCGTGCCCGACTCCTCGGACAGGACCCCCACGCCGGCCCCCGCCAGCACGGCCAGCGCGGCCTCGTCGGCCGCCAGGTCGTGGCGGTACTGCCCGTCGACGGTCCCGGCCGGACCCCAGTCGTCCAGTGCACCGAGAGCGTCGGCCACCGCCGAGGCGGTGGCGTGCAGGACCTCGAGCAGCGTGGCGTCGTCCATGTGGCGACGCTACCGGAGGTCCCGGCCGTCGCCGGGGGACGTCCCACCCGGTAGGGTGAGGGTCCTGTGGCAGTCATCGATGTGGCCGGATACGTGGCCGACCTCAAGGACCATTCGGTCGACCATGGATTCCATGTGCACGACGAGCGCCACTTCGTCGAGACCTACTCGCTCCGACAGGTGTGGGAGGTCGAGCTCCACCCCGAGGACGGGTGCGGCGGGCCCCTCGACCTCCACCTGGCCCTCGAAGTCGACCCCCGCACCCTGCTCTCGTTCGAGGACGCCGTCTTCGGCCTGCCCGAGGACGAGGACCCGCCCGATGAGTTCCACTTCGCCCTCACCTTCACCTGGGCGCTCCCTCCGCTCCCCCACGGGCCCGATCTCCTGCGGCTGGCCATCGACCTGGCCGGCGTCGGGGGCATCGAGCTCCCCCTCGAGGTCTCGGCCATCGACTCCTATGCATCGGCGACCGACGCCGCCGAGCGACGGCTCAGCATCGTCGCCCGCACCCCGGTGTCGCTGGCGAGGGTCCTGTCGGGCGAGGAGATGATGTGCGAGGTGTTCGACCGCTGCCTGGCCGTGAGCCGCTTCCTCCTCGACTCCGCCCCCAGCTGGCTCGAGTGACCCGGCCGCCCCGGCCCCGTCGGGTGCGGATCGCCGCCTGCGCCGCCACGCTCGTCGCCGCCGGCACCGTGCTCTCCGCCTGCGCCGCCAGCGCCGGCGACCTGGCCCGCGCCTCGTGCGCCCACGTGAACGCCTCGATCAGCCTGTACGAACGGTCGGTCTCGGCCACCGACCCGGTGCGGGCGAAGGCGTTGGCCGACAAGGCCTACCTCGAGCTGCTGGCCGCCATCCCCATCGCCGCCCAGGCGGCCTACCACGACATCCAGTGGGAGTCCCTGTCGGCCACGCTCGCGGAGGCGAGCCGCGTGCCCGAGTCGGAGCTCCTGCCGTCGCTGCGGGCCCAGTGCCGCAACGCCGACGCCTCGGTGTTCGGGCAGACGCCGCCCCCGTCGTCACCGTCGGGCGGCGGATCGGGCTGAGGCCGGTCGCCGGCCAGCCGGCGCGGGCCTGCGCTACGGTCCGCGGGCTCCCGACGGGGTGAGCGCTCCCGAGGCGGACACCGTAGCCGGCGGCGATCCGGGCGCCGGGTTCGGCCGGGCCGTGGCCAGGCTGCGACCGGTCTGCTGCAGCCGGCCCACCTGCACGACCCCGGGGAGGAGGTGTGCGGCCAACCACTGCCCGGCGGCCGCCGTCGGGGCGATGTGCACGCCGTCCCCGTCGCGCAGCTGCACACCGTCCACGGTGCCCGCATAGGTGCCGCCCGGGCAGACCATCGCACCGAAGTCCACCACCCGCACGTCGGCCGGGTGCTCGGCCGCCACGCGACGGACCATGGCGTTGTACAGGGCCAGGCGGACCGGTGAGTCCTCGGGCCAGGGGAGGCCGTTCGCCTGTTCCCCCGAGCTGAAGCACGGCGCCGTCAGGAACTCGGCGTAGGCCCCGGACGCCGTGGCCACCTGGACTGCCTGCTCCAGCGACCGTCGCAGCACGGCGTCGAACCCGGGCTCGCCGATGTGGGTCCACCGACCGCCGATCTGGCGGTCCATGACCTCCCAGCGGCCGGCCAGGATCAGGACCACGTTCGGGTGGAAGGCGGCGATGTTCCCCGCCCACTGTGCGGGCCACTGGGTGGCGGCCGGTGCCCCGCTGTTGCACTGGGCGGCCATGGGGTCCGGCACCCCGTGGGCCACGTAGCTGGTGCTGCGCACCACGCCGCACGCCACGATGGCGCCGTTGTCGATGTCCACGCCGTAGGACTGCTGCGGCGCGTCGGCGAGCAGGGCGAACCCGAGGCGCCAGGCGACCGAATCGCCCAGCACCGCCACCCGCACCGGCGGACCGCCGCCGGACGTGCCACTGGCGAGGGACGGTCCGGCGGCCTCGGCCGCGGCCGGAAGGGTGGCGGCCACGGTGACGGCCACGACACCGACGAAGGCACCGGCCGTCGCCAGCCAGCCCCGCCACTCCGCCGCCGTCGTCAGGCGGCCCCGACGGATGGGTCGCTCCACCAGGTAGAAGGATGCCGTGGCGATCACCAGGGTGGCGGCGAACCGCACGGCCAGCAGCGGAAGCCCGTAGAGGTGCATCCGGGCGGCGTCCAGGAGCGAGAACAGTGGGAAGTGCCACAGGTAGACGCCGTAGGAGATCGTGCCCAGGAACACCAGAGGCGGGGCCGCCAGTGCCCGGGCCAATGATCCGGTCTGGGCCGTCACCACGGCGAACAGGACGACGGCCACCGCCAGTGCCACCAGCAGCTCCCCACCGGCGAACAGGAAGCCCGTCGGCCCCGCCAACCGGCCCCACAGGCCGACCAGGAACGCCAGGGCGGACCATCCGAGGACCTGGGTGGCGAGCCGTGCCGTCGAACTCGACAGCTCCCACGCCGTGATCGGCTTGGCACCCGGGCCCCGGCGACGCTGGATGTCCCGGCGGTGGGCGGGGGGCACACCGAGGCCGGCGGTGCCGACCGAGGGGTGGGCCCGGCCGAATTCGACGACGTCGAGATCGGGCACCGGGAGCGGGACCGGACGCCGACGCTGGGCCCAGATGGCCATGCCCGCGGCCAGCGCCGCACCCACCAGGATGTCCTGGCTACGGGTGTCGGTCCCCTCGTACAGCCGGGTGACCGAGGCACCGTGGAGGAACGACCACCGCATGTCGGCGGCCGAGGCCAGCGCGCCGACCACGGCCGCGGCCAGCACCGGATAGAGGCGGCGCGACGGGCGCAGGCGGCGGCCGAGGCGCAGCAGTACGAGGACCACGGGGGGCCAGACGATGTAGAACTGCTCCTCGATCGCCAGCGACCACATGTGGGACAGCGGTGACGGCTGGGCCGTCGTCGAGAAGTAGTTGGTGCCGGCCACGATGAAGTGCCAGTTGGCCACGTAGAACAGGGTGGCCAGCGAGTCCAGGCGGAGGCCGGCGAACTCGCCCGGCGAGGCGAAGAACCGGGCGTAGGCGGCGACCCCGACCAGCAGCAGGAGCAGGGCGGGCAGCAGCCGTCGGGCCCTCCGGGCCCAGAACCGGCCGAGCCGGACGGTGAGCCGACGAGTCCACTCCCCCAGCAGGAGCGACGTGATGAGGAAACCCGACAGGACGAAGAACATGTTGACGCCCAGGAACCCTCCCGAGGCCATGGGGGCGCCGCCGTGGTAGAGCAGCACACCGAGCACGGCCACCGCGCGCAGGCCGTCCAGGGCCGGCACGAACCCGAAGACGATGGTGCGCCCGCGGCGCACCGGCGGGGCCGCGGCGGAAACCGCCGCGACCGGCGGCGAGGCGAGGGTCGGGCTGGTCACGGCCGAAGGGTCCCCGGACGGGGGCGGTGGCCCTGTCGGGCCCGGGCACGGTGCGTCATGGCGCCCCCATGTTCGCAGATGGCCGGACCCGGGGACACTCCGATCCGGGAGGAGTGCGGGTGCGGGACGGGTGCGGGACGGGTGCCCGCCGGAGCTCCCTGCGCCGACCCGGTCGGGTCGGCGGCGCAGGAGCCCGGGGTCAGAGGGAGGGGGTGTAGCCCGCCGGCAGGTTGATGGTCTTCTTCTCGAGGAAGAGCTCGAGTCCGTCCTCGCCGAATTCGCGGCCCACGCCGGACTCCTTGTAGCCACCGAAGGGCGACGAGAAGTCGATCGGGATGGACGAGTTGACCATGTAGGTGCCGGTGCGCACCTGGCGGGCGATCCCGAGACCTCGGTCGTTGTCGGCGGTGAAGACACCACCGCACAGCCCGTAGTCGGAGTCGTTGGCGATCCGCACGGCGTCGGCGTCGTCGTCATAGGGGATGACCGACAGGACCGGCCCGAAGATCTCCTCCTGGGCGATGCGCATCGAGTTGTCCACGTCGACGAAGACGGTGGGCTCGACGAACCAGCCGGTGTCGAGCCCGGCCGGCCGGCCGCCGCCGACGGCGATCTTGGCACCCTCGTCCTGGCCGATGCGGATGTAGCTCTCGACCCGGTCGCGCTGACGCTCGGCCACCAGGGGCCCGACCTCGGTGGCCGGGTCGAGCGCATCCCCGACCTTCATGGCCCCCACCAGCTCGACCAGGGCATCGGTGACCTCGGTGTAGCGGTCGCGCGGGGCCAGGATCCGGGTGAGGGAGATGCAGGCCTCGCCGTTGTTCATGATGGCGTTGGGGAGCATGAGCGGCAGCGACTCGGCGAGGTCGACGTCGTCGAGCAGGATGGCCGCCGACTTGCCGCCCAGTTCCAGGCTGAACCGCTTCAGGTTGGCGCCGCAGGCGGCGCCGATCTTCTTTCCGGCGACGGTCGAGCCGGTGAACGACACCTTGTCGACACCGCGATGGTTCACCAGGTACTCCCCGACCTCGCGGCCCGCCGGGACCACGCTGAGCACGCCCTTCGGCAGCCCGGCCTCGGCCAGGATCTCGGCGAACACGTTGGCGTCGAGCGGAGTCTCGGGGGCCGGCTTGAACACCACCGTGCTCCCGGAGAGCAGCGCGGGGGCGAGCTTGGCGGCGGCCAGGAAGAGGGGCACGTTCCACGGCGTGATCGCGGCGACGACGCCGATCGGCTCCTTGGTCACCAGCACCGGGCCGAGGAGTCCGTCCTTCACCGTGTCGAAGGCGAACGTCGACCCGAGTCCGGCGTAGTAGTCGAGGATCATGGTCGGAGCGAGCACCTGGGCCAGGAGGCCCCACGACACGGGCGAACCCATCTCGTTCGAGATGAGCTCGGACATGTCCTGCATCTGCTCCCGAACCAGCTCGGCGGCCCGGGAGAGGACGGCGCCCCGCTCGGTGGGGGTCATGTGCGGCCACGGGCCGTGGTCGACGGCCTCGCGGGCGGCGGCCACGGCGCGGTCGATGTCCGCGTCCTGGGCCTCGGGGGTGCGACCGACGAGCTCGCCGGTCGTGGGTGAGTGCACGTCGAAGACGGCGGAGCTGGACGGCTCGACCCACTCCCCTCCGATGAACAGGCGATCGTACGACTTCATGGGCCCTCCCTGGACGGTGACGGATCGGTTCGCTTCGGCTGGTCCCCCACCCGGTCCGGGTCACAGCACAGCCTGGCGCGATCGTAGCCCGATGCCTGTCGGACCGCCCGCTCCCCGCCGTGGGGTTACGCTTCGCCGGATCCGCCCGAGCAAGGGCGCCGACCCCGGCGACGGCCGGAGAACAGGAGTCCGACGTGCTGTCCCCGCTCGACGACTACCCCGTGCACCAGATCTCGGAGCCGATGCGCCACGTCGGCACCTCGGACCGCAATTTCTACGACCGCTACTACTTCAACATCCACGGCACCGGCGACGTCCACGGCACCGACGAGGAGCTGTTCTGCGTCATCGGGGTCGGCCAGTACCCGAACCTGGGAGTGGCCGACGCCTTCGTGTCGGTCAAGTTGGGCGTCGACCACCGGGTGGTGCGCTCGTCCAGGACCCTCGGCGCCGACCGGATGGACACCTCGGTGGGCCCGATCCGGGTGGAGGTCCTCAAAGGGCTCGAGAAGGTCCGTGTGATCCTCGAGCCGAACGAATGGGGCATCGCGCTCGACGCCGTCTACGACGGGTTCAGCGAGGCGCACCTCGAGGCCCGGCACTTCGACCGGCAATTCTCGCGGGTCACCTTCGACTCGACCCGTTTCGCCCAGGTGGGCGGCTGGACCGGGACCCTCCAGGTGGGCGACCGCGAGATCGCGCTCACCCCCGACCGGTGGTGGGGATCCCGCGACCGGTCGTGGGGTATCCGGCCGGTAGGCGAGTCGGAGCACCCGGGCATCCGCGTCACCGACACGTCGTTCGGCTTCTTCTGGGTGTACGCGCCGGTGCGGTTCGACGACCACGCCATGGTGACGATCATCCAGGAGCGCTCGAGCGGCGAGCGGATCATGCAGGACGCCCATCGTGTCTTCCCGGTCGGTTCGGGACGCGAGGCCGAGTGGCTGGGTCGGCCCGAGCACGAGTTGCGCTTCGCTCCGGGCACCCGCACCGTCACCGGTGCCACGCTCTCCTACTTCGGACCGCACGGCCGCAAGACCGCCGAGATCGAGGTCGAGACGCTCCTCGCCTTCCCACTGCTCCTCGGGAGCGGCTACGGCCTCGAGCCCGACTGGAAACACGGCATGTACCAGGGCGACCTCGTCGTCCAGGGCCAACAGGTCCCGCCGGCCGACCCGAACTACTCCGACTGGGGCCTGACCGAGTACGCGGCGAAGTTCACCTGCGACGGCAAGGTCGGCTACGGCATGTTCGAGTGCGCCGTCATGGGCGCGCACGAGCAGTACGGGTTCACGGGCTGACCGCAGGGTCCGGACCGGTCCCGTCCGGACGGGTCGGGCCGTCCCACCCGGTGCGTTCGGCACACCAGTCCCACAGCTCCGCCCCGGCGGCGGCGGTGTCCGCCCCGGGTAGCCGGGTCCACGGCACCTTGTTCTCCCACCGCTCCCTGCGGTCCAGCCAGAACCCGCCCGTGGACTCGACCGCCTCGGGGGCGGCCGCGAGCCAGACGATCGTGCCCGCACCCTGCTCGGACGTGCGCAGGAGCGGCCCCATCACCCTGGCGAACCGGGGGAGGCTGCCCCGGACCCCCGGGGTGTCGGACCACCCCGGATGCATGGCGTGGAAGAACACGCCCGTGCCGTCCGTGCGCCGCACCCACTCGTGCATCAGGACCAGCTGGGCCCGCTTGGCCCGGGCGTAGGCGACCGTGCCGTCGTACTCGTCGGGACCCATCTCGAGGGTGGCGAGGTCGAACCGTTGGGTGTACATCCCTCCCGACGACACCAGGAGCACCCGGGAGGGCGAACCGGCGCGGAGCGCCGGCAGGAGCAGTCCGGTGAGCAGGTAGGGGGCCGCCACCTGGGATGCCACGGTCACTTCGAGGCCCGCGCCCGTGACCGTGTGCCGGGCGGTGAGCGCTCCGGCGTTGTGGACCAGGACGTCGAGGCGGTCGTGGGAGGACAGGAACTCGGCGGCCAGGCCCCGCACCTGGTCGAACTCCCCCAGGTCGGCGAGCAGGTAGGAGACGGTCGCCCCCGGCGCGGCCTCGAGCACCGCCGCCACGGCACGCTCGCCCCGGTCGTGGACACGGGCCGTCAACACCACCTCCGCCCCCCGCCGGGCCAGGCCCGTGGCGGTGGCGAGACCCAGGCCCGACGTCGCCCCGGTCACCAGCGCCCGCTTCCCGTCCAGCCGCGGTGGGGACGCCCAACCGGCGGTGCGGCCGCGCAGCGCCGGTCCGATCGAGGAGAAGCTGCCCACGATGGTCGCCTCGAGGATCTCGTCGACGGCCGCGGCGACCACGCCGCCCGCCGGCGGGCGGTCCCGTGGGACGGCGGGGCCGCCGAGGACGGCCCGCAGGCCGCCCACACCCTTGTCGCCGATCCGGTCGAAGAGCAGCCCGAGGAACGGGTTGGCCACGGCGAGGCCGCCCGTGAGGGTCAGGTCCGCGTCGTAGGTGAGGATCGACCCCCCGTCCGCGGCGGGCACCACGGTCATGGTGTCCTCGGACCGGATGGTGTCCGACTCGCCCAGCAGCACCACCCGCCGGGGCCGGTCGTAGTCCACGATGCGGTATTCGAGCGGCGTCGTGCGCGAACCGACCCGCACCTCGAGGCGGAACGCGCTGCCCGGCCCGACCGCCCCCGCGTCCAGGCGCTCGGCGGTGGCGGTGCCCGGATCCCACTCGGCCGCGTTGGCGAAGTCGGCCAGGTAGTCGAAGGTCTCCTCGGCCGAGCGGGTCGAGACGACGATTCCCTGGTAGCGGGCCATGGTGGATCCTCCCGTGGGGCTCGGGTGCGGTCGGCGGCCGGGACGGTGGACGGACCGATCGCCTCCCCAAATATACTGAGTGACCTGCGGCTTCCGATCGGCATCATCCCGACCAGGCGCCCGCTCCGAAGTCAGGCGATGGGTCTTGTGGACGATGGGAGGCGGGCAGGACGGATGACGATCGCCATCGTAGGCACCGGGGTGTCCGGACTGGTCTGCGCCCACCTCCTCGCACGCTCCCACGACGTCACCCTCTTCGAGGCCGACGACCGGCCGGGGGGCCACGCCCACACCGTACGGGTGGACCTGCCCGACGGGACCTTCGACGTCGACACCGGCTTCCTCGTCTACAACGAACGCAACTATCCGGGGCTCATCGCCCTCTTCGCGGACCTGGGCGTCGCCACCAAGCCCAGTGACATGAGCTTCGGCGTGCGCGACGAGGTCAGCGGGCTCGAGTGGAAGGGCACGTCCTTCGACACGGTCTTCGCCCAGCGCCGGAACCTGGTGCGTCCGGCGTTCCTGCGGATGCTGGGAGACATCGTCCGGTTCAACCGCAGGGCGCGCGCCCTGCTCGACGGCCCGCCCGACGCCACCCTCTCCCTCGGCGACCTGTTGGAGGAGGGCAGGTGGTCGTCCCCGTTCCTGGACTGGTACCTGGTCCCGATGGGCTCGTCGATCTGGTCGGCGGACCCGTCGACGTTCCTCCGCATGCCCGCCGTCACCTTCGCCCGGTTCTTCGCCAACCACGGCCTGCTCGAGTACGGCAACCAGCCCGGCTGGCGCACGGTCGACGGCGGCTCCCGGACGTACGTCGACGCCATCCTGGCCCGGCTCGGGACCCGGGTGCGGCTCGACGAGCCGGTCACCAAGATCACCCGGACCGCCGACGAGGTCGAGCTGCACACCGCGGCCGGGCCGGAGCGGTTCGACCAGGTCGTGGTGGCGACCCACAGCGACCAGGCCCTCGAGCTGCTGTCGGACCCGTCCCCCGCCGAGCGGGACGTCCTCGGAGCCATCCGCTACCAGGAGAACCGGGCCACGCTCCACACCGACGTGCGACTCCTGCCGGCCAACCGCAGGGCGTGGGCCAGCTGGAACTACCACCGGGTCGCCGACCGGCCGGGCCGCGCCACCCTCACCTACCGCCTCCGTAGCCTCCAGGGCATCACGTCGGATGACGAGCTGCTGATCACCCTCAACCGCGACGATGCCATCGACCCGTCCACCGTCCTGCGCTCGTTCGACTACGCCCACCCCGTGTACGACCGGGGCGCCATCGCCGCCCAGACCCGCCACGAGGAGCTGAACGGGCAGAACCGCACCTGGTTCGCCGGCGCCTACTGGGGCTACGGCTTCCACGAGGACGGCGTCGAGAGCGCCCGGGTGGTGTGCCGCCGACTGGCGGGCGAGGACCTGTGAGCGCTCCGGCACCGACGCCCTCCCGCACTCCGCCCCCGGGTGCCGTCCCCGCCCTACGCAGCGGCGTCTACGAGGGACGGGTGACCCACCACCGGTTCACCCCCGTCGACCACCGGTTCACGTACCGCATCGCCATGGTCCTCCTCGACCTCGACGAGATACCCGCCGTGTGCCGCCTCCATCCGCTCTGGAGCACCGAGCGGGCCAACGCCGTCTCGTTCCGCCGCCGCGACCATCTCGGCGACCCGTCGGTGCCGCTCGATGTCGCGGTGCGCGACCTCGTGGAGGAGCGGACCGGCGGCCGACCGACGGGCCCGATCGCCGTGCTCACCCAGCTGCGCACGTGGGGCTGGCTGTTCAACCCGATCACCACCTACTACTGCTACGACCCGACCGGCACGACGGTCGAGACCACCGTGGTCGAGGTGCGCAACACGCCGTGGCACGAGCGGACCGCCTACGTCCTGGGCGGCACGGGGGTGCACCGGGTGGCCAAGGGCATGCACGTCTCCCCGTTCCTGCCCATGGAGCTCACCCACCGGTTCGACGTGGGTGTGCCCGGCGATCGGCTGACCCTGGCCGTCGACGACCTCGACGGCGAAGATCTGGTGTTCGCCGCGTCGATGGCGCTGTCGCGCCATCCTGCCGACAGGCGGGCCCAGGGACGGCTGCTGTGGCGGTTCCCCCTCATGACGATGCGGGTGTCCTGGGGCATCTACCGCCAGGCCCTCGCCCTCCGGGCCAAGGGCGTACCCTTCCACCGGCATCCGGACAGGCCGGACGGGACGTACGGGAAGGTGCGCCGGCACGGCGCCCGTCGACGGGGTCCGGAGGGCTGAGGATGGCGGAGCTCCCGATCGGCTGGCTGGGCCGGCGTGGCGGCACACCGCTGGCGGCGGCGTTCCTGCGTCTCCTGGCGTCCCACCTGCGCGGCGGCACGCTGACCGTGGTCGACCCCGACGGGACGCACCGCTTCGGTGCGGGCACGCCCGAGGTGACGATGGTGGTCCACGACCCGTCCGTCTACTGGAGCACGCTGCGCCAGGGCTCGGTCGGTCTCGGCCGGGACTACGCGGACGGCCTGTGGGACTGCGACGACCTCACCACCTTGACCCGGGTGCTCCACCGGGGACTCCGACCGGTGACCTCGGTCCAGGACCGGGTCGGTCGGGCCGTCGGCGCCTCGACCGACTGGTTCCGCCGGCTCCGCCCGCCGTCGCGGCACGCCGACCGGCACAACATCCGGTCCCACTACGACCTCTCGAACGAGTTCTTCGCACTCATGCTCGACGAGACGATGATGTACTCCTCGGCGATGTTCACCCGACCGGGAATGGGACTGGCCGAGGCCCAGCGGGTCAAGCTCGACCGGCTGTGCACCAAGCTCGACCTCGGCCCCGACGACCACGTGGTCGAGATCGGGACCGGTTGGGGCGGGTTCGCATGCCACGCGGCGGCCAATTACGGCTGCCGGGTCACCACCACGACCATCTCCGACGCCCAATTCTCCCATGCCTCGAAGCGGGTCGTGGACGAAGGGCTGGCCGACCGGGTGACCGTCCTCGACAGGGACTACCGCGAGCTCACCGGCACCTACGACAAGCTCGTCTCCATCGAGATGGTCGAGGCCGTAGACTGGCGCCAGCACGACACGTTCTTCCGCACCTGCGCCGGACTCCTGCACCACGAGGGCCTCATGGCGCTCCAGGCAATCACCATCGACGACCGCAGCTTCGAGCGGGCCAAGAACGGCACCGACTTCGTGCGCGAGTACATCTTCCCGGGTGGCTGCCTCCCGTCGCTGGAGGCGATCGGCCGCTCGCTCCGCCGGGCCACGCCGTTCGCGGTGGTGGATGTCGAGGACATCGGCCGCCACTACGCGGAGACCCTCCGCCACTGGTACCGGAACCTGGCGGAACGCTCCGACGAGGTCGACGGCCTCGGGCTCGACGAGCGGTTCCGCCGACTGTGGAACTTCTACCTCTGCTACTGCGAGGGCGCCTTCCTCGAGCGCCACATCTCCGACGTCCAGATGGTCCTGGCCATGCCCGACTGGCGGGCGCCGAGGACGGTGCGGGACTCCCGCACCGCGACCGGCGGCCGCTGAGGACGGTCCGCCCCGGGCGGCCCGCTACTCGACGCTGCGGATCTGCTCGGCCTCCCAGTAGGCACGCAACGAGGCCAGCTTGCCGTCCGGGCCCCGCCGGTAGCAGTAGACGCCGTCGACCTCGACGGCGCCGCCACCCGCGAACCCGATGCGGATGACCCCGACGTTGGCCACCTCGTCGCCGCACAGGAACGACTGGTGGATGGTGAACCGGATCGACTCGTTGGCCCCGATGACGTTGTCGTAGAAGGCGGCGATGGCCTCGAGCCCCTGATGGCCGTTGCCTTCCGGGTCGAAGGCCGAGGGGCCGACCGGGTCCTGCACCACGGCGTCCTCGGCGAACAGGGCCAGCCACGCCGTCCGGTCCCCCGCCTCGACGGCGGCCATGGACGCCCGGCCCAGGTCGCGGGCGGTCGGCAGGCCGACTCCGTCGGCGCTCACCGCTCGACCTTGGCCATGACGTCCTCGGCGAAGCGGCGGAGGTTGTCCAGCTTCACCTGCAGCGGCTCGGTGTCCGGGCCGACGTCGTAGGGCCACCGGAACCCGACGATCACGTCGGTGACACCCGACTCCTCCAGGCGCCGGATGCCGTCGACGGTGAAGGCGTCGAGGGAGATCACGTGGACCTCGAAGGGCCGGTCGGCCGTGCCCTCCTCCTCGCGGAGCCGGTGGAGCTCGGCGAGCAGCCCGGGGAGGTCGGCCGGGTCACCTCCGCCGTGGAGCCAGCCGTCGCATCGGGCGGCCCGGCGCAGTGCCGGAGTGGCGTGACCGCCCACCAGGATCGGCAGCGGCTCGGTCGGCGTCGGGCTCATCAGGACCGAGGGGATGTCGTAGCACTCGCCGTGGTACTCGAAGTAGCCGCCGGCCGACAGGCCACGCACCACGTCGACGGCCTCGTCCATGCGCTTCCCGCGGCCCTCCCACGGGACGTCCACGAGCTGGTAGTCCTCCGGCCACGGGCTGGTGCCGACGCCGAGCGACAGCCGGTTGCCGGTCAGGACGGCCACCGAGGTGGCCTGCTTGGCCACGATCAGCGGGTGGCGCATGGGGAGCTTCAGCACGAAGGTGACGAACCGGATCCGCTCGGTCACCGCTCCCATGGCCGGGATGAGGGAGAACGGCTCGAGGAACGGCTTTCCCTCGAGGAACTCCCGGGTGCCGTCGGGATTGAAGGGGTAGGTCGAGTCGGAGACCTCGGGATAGCAGAGGCTGTCGGGCACGACCATGGAGTCGTAGCCCGCCTCCTCGGCCGCCCGGGCAAGGGGCAGGTAGTAGCTCGGGTCGACCATCGACTCCGCGTACGAGAACCGCATCAGACGTCCCTCCATTCGACGTGGGCCCGGACGGCACCATCGTCATCGATCCAACCGCTTCCACCGGCGAGGTCGAGCATGCCGGTGAAGTCCCCCTCCCACCCGTCCCCGAGCTCCGTGCCGGCGTCGTCCGCCGCCTGCGCCGCCAGGTCCCGGAGTGCGTCCGGGGGGATCCGGGCGTCGCCGTCGGCGTCGACCCATCCGGCGCCGGTGGCCTCGAGTGCTGCGGCCAGCCTCGCCAGGGCCCGGTCGTCGACCTCGCCGGGGCGCTCGGCCCGGGCGCTCACCACCAGCGACCCGAAGTCCTCCCACCCTTCGAGCCACACGCGACCGCCTGCCAGGTCGACCAGGACCTCCACCGCCGTGCCGCTCAGTCCAGCGGGGGCCGGGTGATGCCGGCGGACCGGAGCCGCTCCGCCACCCACTGCACGCCGTCCGGGTCGGACATGTGGTCGGCCCAGCCCTCGAGCAGCTGCTCGACCGCCTGGCGGGTTGGGATGATCCCGAGGACGGTCACCACGAGCGAGTCGACCGCGGTGTCCTCGACCTCCACGTCGCCGAACGGGGTCCACGTGTCGGCCTCCGGCGTCAGCTCGAGCATGGCGTAGAGCTCGCCGGTGTCCTCCACCCAGCTGAGCTCGTACCGGCTGCCTTTGGCGTCGAACCAGTTGTTGCCGAACTCGACCTCCGCCGACCGTCGACGGCGCTCGTCGGCGCTGTAGAACTGCTCGATGTCCATGGCTCTCCTGACATGCCGGCGGGGCCGGGGCCCGAGCCGTGGCCGGGGCCGACCCGGCACCTTCGGGGCACGACGTTAGCCGGTGCCCCCGCCGGGGCCGGAACCCGCCGGCCCCGGCGAACGGACGTCCGCGGTGGTGCGGGCCGCGGCCCCGTGCGCCCGGGGCATGGCTACGATCGCGGGCATTCGAAAGGATCCATGATGAAGCTGTCCCCCGTCCGCACCGCCCTCGCCCTCCTCTTCATCTTCATCGGCTGCTTCGGGACCGCGTATGCGGCCGCCGGGATGCTCACCGCGCTGCCGGCGCCGGCCGTCGGCGGGACCTGCGGGCCGAGCACCGGGTCGGAGACGGCGCTCGAGGCCCTGGCCGAGCCTGGCTCCATCGGCGCCGGCCCCGAGCCGCCCACGTCGAACGCCACCGCGCACCAACAGTGGCAGACCTTCGTGCAGCAGTGCCAGACCCTCGCCGATCGACGGGGGCTCGCCTCGCTGGCCGTCTTCGTGGCCTCGGTGGCGGTGGCCGTCATCGGGCTCCTCTGGGTCCTGCGCGGGTCCCGCAAGGACGGTGACACCGACGAGACCGTCGACGGGTCCTCCGAATGGCCCGTCGAACCCCGGTCCGGCGATCCTGCCGAATTGGTGGGGGCCGGCGCGGTGATCGCCCCGCCCTCGGGGGCCGCCGCCGGGACCTGGGTCGAACCGCCCGCCCCGGGGTACGGGCCGGCGCCCTATCCGGCCCCGCAGGCATGGGCCCAGCAGCCTCTCGCACCGCATCCCTATCCCTACGGCCCGCCCCCGGGATACCCGCAGCAGGCCGGGTACCCGGCGCCGCCGCCCTATCCGGCACCACCGGGCTACGCCCAGCCGGACGTGTACCCGGTTCCCCCCGGCTACGCGCCCCCGGCGTATCCGGCACCTCCGGCGTACCCGGCGGGCCCGACCGCCCCGGCGGGCGCGCCGACCAGCGCACCACCCCCTCCGGCGGCACCCCCGGTCGCCGCCGCACCCGAACCGGCCACGCACCCCGACGAGCCCGCACCACCCGAGCCCTCCGCCGGACCGGGCGGGGCCGAGTCCGGTCCGGTGCACCCGCAGGACCACTGATCGGCATCGGGCCGGGGACCGCGCCGGGTCGGGTCGGCGCCCGCCGGTCGGGATCATGAGGATCCTCGTCGCCGGAGCGACGGGGGTCCTCGGTTCGCGAGCCGTCCGGATCCTCGTCGGGCACGGGCACGAGGTCGTCGGGACCACACGACGGCCGGATCGGGTGGCCACGCTGGAGGAGGCGGGTGCGTCGGGCGTCGTCCTCGACGCGCTCGACCGGGGGCAGGTCCGACAGGTGGTCAGCGGGACCGGGCCGGATGCCGTCATCCACCTGCTGACGGACCTCGCCGGGTTCGACTTCGCAGCCACCGCCCGCCTGCGCGTCGAGGGCACCCGCAACCTGGTCGACGCCACCCTCGCCACCGGGATCACGCGCATGGTCGCCCAGAGCATCTCCTGGGCCTACGAACCTGGCGAGGCGCCGGCCGGCGAGGACGTCCCGCTGGCCACGGACCCCGGGACCGGCGCCCCCTCGTTTCCGTCGATCGACGCCCTCGAGCGCCTCGTCCTCGGGCTCCCGGACGGGGTCGTCCTGCGCTTCGGGCTGTTGTACGGTCCCGGAACCTGGTACGCCGCCGACGGCGCCCGGGGCGCCGAGGCACGAGCCGGGGTGGTCGATGCCACCACCGCTCGCACGAGCTTCGTCCACGTGGACGATGCCGCCGCCGCAACCACCGCCGCGCTGGGCTGGCCCGCGGGTGTCGTCAACATCGTCGACGACGAGCCGACCCACGTGGACGACTGGGGCCCCCGGTACGTCGATGCCGTCGGCGGCTCGGCCAGGTCGATCCGGTCCCGGGCGGAAGGGCGCTCCGCCGACAACGCCCGCGCCCGCTCGCTCGGCTGGACTCCGCGCCACGGCAGCTGGCGCACCTCGCTGTTCGACCTCACCTGACGGGTCGACCCGCCGCACTTCGCGACGATTGGTCGCGTCCTGCGGTGACGGTTGCCGTCGCGACGGTAGGCCACCCCGTCGGATGTCGCCTGCGCTCCCTCGTTGCCCCAGTTGGTGGCCGCCGAGGCCGCCCGTCGTATTCCGCGTGTCGACCACCTCCGTTTCGTCCAGGTCGTCCGAATGACGCGGGTGCACAGGTCCTCGGTCCCACGCACTTCGGCGATTCCCCGTGGTCCATGGTCAGCTGGATGGCTGGCACCGGGAAGACTTCGTGCAACCTTTCCTTCTCGAACCCCGGATCGAGCAGCGGAGGCACTCGACGGGCCGCGTCGGACGGAGTGCGAACCTCCGCAATTGCCCGCGGGGACGCGGGCTCAGCGTCGGAGCAGTTCGGCCAGTACCTCCGCCTCACTGATCTCGGGCTGTTTGGTCGCCGTCAGCAAGGTCAACGTCCCACTCTTCGCCAGATCCCGCAGATGGGCCAGAGCGTCCGATCGCACTGCTTGTCTCAGTTCGGCGTGGTAACGGCGGGTGAACTCCTTGAACCGTGCGGGGTCGTGGTGATACCACTTGCGCAGCTCCGTCGATGGTGCGACCTCCTTGCACCACTCGTCGATGTCCGCCTTTGCCTTGGCCAGCCCGCGCGGCCAGAGACGGTCGACCAGTACCCGGGTGCCGTCGCCTGGCTCCGGGGCGTCGTAGGCCCGCCGTACCTGGATACTCAACCCCTTCTTCGCCATGGTGAACCTCATCGATCGGGTACCCCATGTCCGCGGTGTGGTCTGCCCGCGCCAGCGCCATGTCCCAGGGCGCGCTCGCAAGAGCACGTCGTCGAGCACGAATTCGGTCAGCGTGGCGCTCGAGGTGTTCTCCTGACTCGGATGATAGGAGCTGAGGACCGGCAGGGCAGCCGAATGGCACGCCCACCAGATGGGGCATGGCGGTCCCGGATCGCCGGCAGGGAGGCGAGGTCCGCAGCTTCCGGTCCGGCCCAGCCCGTGACGGCCCGATCCTCGGGGCGCAACGCGTGAGGGGTGTCCCGTGGTGAACAGCGAGGAACTCGATCTCGAAACCCGCGATGAGGTGATAAGGAGGATCCCCCTGATCGCCCGCATGGGGATCAGGATCGTCCAGTTCGGACCGATTCGCTACTTCCGGCAGCCCCGCACCGGACCGCTCAGGTGCGAGACCACCGTCGCCCATCGTGGTCGTCGGGATCTCGCTCGGATCGCTCCATCACCGACGGACAGGAGCGACTTCTCGCCCGAGCCTCGGCGACCTACATGATCGTCCCGGGCACGCCTTTGGCGTAGAACCCACTGCCGAGATCTTCGGCGCGTCGACACCTGAGGGTGCCCTGGTCCGCCGGCTCGGTGACCCACTGCACAAGTGGGGCATCCGACCAGACGGCAAGACCGGGCGAGCAGAGAGCTTCTTCCCCGAGGTGGTACCTCTTCGAGTGTCCGGCTCCTGCCGGCGACGCACGTGGAGACCGCGACCCACAGGTGACCACCTGATCGGGCGGCTGCGATCGACGGTGACCACGGCGTGACGGCAGGAACCGACGCTCCAGAACAACCACCCGGGCCGGTGGTGCTCGGAGCCCGCGGCTACTTGACCACTTCGTGCACCTCGGTCGACCGACCTTCCGCATCGATGGTCTGCTTGTCGTACGCATGCCGACGGCCACCCGCAGGACGACGTGACATGGAGAAGACGATCGTCGAGATCACGAGACCGATGGCCCCGACGACCATGAGGATGACCCCTACGGTCGAGAATCGGAAACCGTTCCCCTGGTAGGTCACCGCCCAGTACATGATCGCACCCGCAGCGATGGCCACGGTGCTGAAACCCATTCCCGTCAAGCCCATTTCTTGTGCCTCCATCTGCTCGTCTGGTTCATGACCACGACATTCAGAGGCTTCGCCGGGTGCGTGGTTGGCGCCCAAGCTGACGATGTCCTGAACACCAGTCTACGCCCGACGGACGAATTGACGATCCCCACTACCCCCAGGACGAAGACGAGTGTGCCGAAGCCGATGGACATCGTTCCGACGTTCTTGGGTTGCAGGACGTGCAACTCACCGATTTCGGCACCCGACGCTGCACTCGTGCCGACCGGCGCGACGCGATGACTTCGTCAATCCCCGGCCGACCAACGCTCATGATCTGTCCGCGGCAACCGCTTCATGGACGACGAACCCCTACTTCTTGTGGAGGACGCCCTTCACCTTGTCGATGGCTTCGTCGACCTTTTCCTCGACCTTGCCGACCTGCTCCTTGGCCTCGCCGGCCTGTCGGTCCGCTTTGCCCTCTGCCTTCAGGTCCTTGTTCCCCGTCAGGTCGCCGGCGGCTTCTTTCGCCTTCCCCTTCATCTGATCCGTCTTTCCAGCCATCTCG
>DATLRE010000212.1:0-5159 GCA_035534835.1 Acidimicrobiales bacterium | reverse complement strand
ATGAAGAACGAGTCGTCGGGGAAGTAGAAGCCGCCCGGCGGGGCCGGCATCGAGGGCGACGGGTAGACCCAGGTCTGGTTGCGGCTGGTGTCGAGGGCGATGAGCCGGTCGTTGCCGCGGTCGGCGATCAGCAGCGTCCCGCTGTAGGGGGATCCGGCACCCGGCTTGCCCGCCGCCCCGGCCCAGGTGCTGATGCGGAGTGACAGGACCGTCTGCAGGGTGCCCGAGCCGATGCCGGCCTGGTCGGGCCCGGACTGCGCCGCCACCTCGCCACCGGCGATGTAGCCGATGGCGCTCGCGCCGGTGCCCACGGTGGTGTAGCCGCCGAACGCCTCGGCCTGGGGCAGCAGGCCGGCGTTCAGGACCTTGCGGGTGGACGGCACGTAGGCGTCGATCGTGGTGAGGGTCACACCGTTCGGCACCTGGCCGCCGGCGACGTAGACGGTGCCGCCGATGGTGAAGGCAGCGGCGCCGTAGAGCGGCTGGGGCAGGTGGGCGACCACCCGCGAGGTGTGCGCCGCCGGGTCCACGACCTGGATGTCGTCCGTGGCCGTGGTGGTCGTCCCGGCGGAGGCGGTCTGGCCGCCGAAGACGTAGAGGAGCCCGCCCCGGGCGACGACAGCCGGGTACCGCACCGGGACCGTCAGGTTCGCCACGGTCGTGTAGTGCCTGCCGTCGGTGGTGGCGAGCACCTGGGGCTCGTAGGTGGTGCCGTTATAGCCGCCGACCACGTAGGCGGTCGTGCCACCGTGGGCGTTGGTGACCGAGGCCACGGCCAGGTCGGAGCGGGGGGTCGGCAGTTGACCGACGGTGGTGCCGGCCCGCGCCGGAGTCGGGGCGACCGCGGGCGCGGGGTCGGCCACGGCCGGGATCGACTGGACCGTGGCCACCGTGTCGGGCGAGCCACCGCCCAGCACGAGATCGTTCGCCCCGATGGTGGTCGCCGCCGCGTCGTGGACGGCGGCGGCGAGCGTGCCGTCCGCCTGGACCTTCCCCGAACCGGGGTTCACGGCGTAGACCGTGGCCACCGACGCCTGCGACGACGCCAGTCCGCCCAGCACGGTGAACCCGGTGCCGGAGGGGACCACGGCGGTCCGCGAGAGCGCCACCGGTAGTTGCCACGGCTCCACCCCGGCTTCGAGGGCGCGCGGGCCCGTGGTTACGACGGCGCGTGCCCCGCTCCCGCCCGAACCGGCGTGGGTCGTCGTCGTGGTCGAGGAAGCCGATCTGGGGGAGCCGCCGCTCGACATCGACACGGCGACCACGACCACCACGACGGCGACCACGGCGGCGGCCAGTGCGCCCGCCCGCCGCCGCCGCATGCGCAGACGCCGTTCCCGCAATTCCCGTCGGTCCACGAAACGCTCCTCAGTGCTCGGCCATGAAGAATAGGGCGGGGGAGTTCCCCTCCCGGCGCACCCTCCCGTGCAATTCCAGTAGCACGCAGTGGGCCAGGGTCTCGCCATTGGCCTGGCGCTGCATGAAGGGCTCGATGTCGTCCCAGGGTCGGGACCAGTGGAGGCGGAGGGTGATCTCCCAGGCCGTGCTGCCGGAATGCGCCGTCACCACCTCCACGATCTCCTCCAGCCGCTCGGCGTGGTGGGCGGTGATCTCGTCGATCCGACCCGTCAGGTCGGCGAAGCGGTACTCGTGCGCCGGCAGGACCTCGTCGGTGTCCAGGTCGCGGACCTTCGCCAGCGACTCGAGGTAGTCGCCCAGCGGGTTCGGGAACTGCTGGGCGTGCACCGAGATGTTCGGGGTGATGCGGGGCAGGATGTGATCGCCGGAAAGCAGCAGTCGGCGGTCGTCGCTGTAGAAGCAGACGTGCCCGGGCGAGTGCCCCGGGGTCCAGATGGTGCGGAGGTTCCACCCGGGCAAGTCGATGTCCTTCTGGTCCTCGAACAGGACGTCGGGTTCGGCCATCGTCACCATCGACTTCAGCACCATCGAGGAGAATGCGAGGTCGGGCAGCTTCTCGTCCGGAACACCGGCATCGGACAGGAAGTGGAACATGGCATCGAGCAGGCCGTCCGTATCGCCGTAGCGGGACTCCAGCATGACGGCGTCATGGGGATGGAGGCCGATCCAGGCGCCCGACGCGTCGCGGACCCTCCCGGCCAGTCCGTAGTGGTCCGGGTGGATGTGGGTCACCAGCACGGCCTCGACGTCCGAGATGCTCCCGCCGGCCGTGGCGAGCCCGGAGGTCAGCGACGCCCAGGCCTCGTCGGTGTCCCAACCGGCGTCCACCAGGGCCACGCCGCCGCCGGCGAGCTCCAGGGCGTACACGAGCACGTAGCGGAGCGGGTTGTCGGGGATGGGCACCGGGATCGACCACAGGCCGGGGCGGACCTCCTCGACGGGAGGCAGGACCTTGTCCTCCCACGCCTGTTTCTGCACGGCTCCGGTGACCACGACCACGCCAGGCACGGTACACGGCCGTCCGTGCGCCACGGTCGCAGGCGCGGCGGCACCGCCCCGGACCCGCGGAAATCCTTGTACCGGGTGGGTCCGGTGCCTAGATTGACCCGGAAGCCCTCCCCGCGATCGGGGCCCCACAACGGAAGCCGGTTGGAGCGCACACCCATGGTCGACGAACTCGGACGGTTGCAGTGGTGGCTCCCGTGTCGGCGGACTGCGTGACGCCGGCACCGCAGGTCCGGGCCACCGGCAGCGTGGGCGAGGACCGTCGGCGGGAACGGCTCCTGGCCGCCTGCCCGGACGCGTTCGTCGAGATCGACCGGGGCGGGGTCGTCGTCGAGTGGAACGCAGCGGCGGAGTCCACCTTCGGCTGGCGC
This sequence comes from Acidimicrobiales bacterium, assembly GCA_035534835.1. Lineage (GTDB taxonomy): Bacteria > Actinomycetota > Acidimicrobiia > Acidimicrobiales > RAAP-2 > Bog-756. The sequence goes on along the minus strand of DATLRE010000212.1, from coordinate 2,364 downwards.
CGCGACGACGTGGTCGGCGCCTTCGTGACCGACACCGTGCTGCCGGGACCGTTCGCCCGTTCGCCGTTCGGCCTGCTGATGGCGGACACCACCGGCGCCTCGCGCGGTCCGGTGGCCGGGTCGGTGGCCGGCGGGATCCTCGACCTCGCCCTCGACCTGTGCCATCGCGCCGGCCACCGGGTGCGGGTCGACAGCCGGCTCGTCGTGCTGGGCCACGGACGCGGGCGCTCGGTGGCCGGCTTCCTCCGCGTGCCGCCCGGCGTCGATCCGTCCGCGGCCCCGTCCCGTGCAACCGTGCCCGTGTCCCGCGACCCGCTGACCGGGCTTCCGGACCGGTCCGCCTACCGGGTACGGCTGGCCACGGCGGCGGCGGCCAACGCCGGCGTCCCGGGCAGCGTGGCCGTCGTGCTGCTGGACCTCGACCGGTTCAAGGCCATCAACAACTCGATGGGACACGCACTGGGGGACGGGGTCCTGGCCGCGGTGGCGCGCCGCCTCGACGCCGTGTCCGGCGACGTGGAACTCGTGGCCCGTTTCGGCGGCGACGAGTTCCTGGCCCTGGTGACGGATGCGTCGGGCGGAGCCGATCGGAAGGCGGCGGCCTTCGTCGGCCGCGTGCGGACGGCGCTGTCCGCACCCTTCCCGGTTCAGGGGTCCGAGGTGTTCCTGGACGCGTCGGTGGGGGTGTCGCTGAACACGTTCGGGGCGGATGACCCCGACGACCTCCTCGCCCACGCCGAGGCGGCCATGTACCAGGCCAAGCGCCGCGGCGGTTTCGTCGTCGAGACGTTCGGCGAGTGGCTCCGCATCGACGGGTTCGATCGGATGACGACCGAACACTCGCTGCGCCGGGCGCTCGAACGCAGTGAGCTCGCCCTCCACTACCAGCCGGTCGTCGAGGTCCAGGGAAGGGCCGCGGTCGGCGTCGAGGCCCTCATCCGGTGGCACCATCCCGACCAGGGACTGGTGAGCCCGGGCCGATTCATCCCGGTGGCGGAGGAGAGTGGTCTCGTCATCCCCATCGGCGCCTGGGTGCTCGAGCAGGCGTGCCGGCAGCTGTGCGATTGGCGCCTGCGGGCTCCCTCTGGCCCGGCAGGGGACGGGGACCCGCCCGGCCCCCACGGATCGGTCGAGGTCAACCTGTCGGCCCGCCAGATCGATGACGCCGGGATCGTGGACACCGTGGCGGGCATCCTCTCCCGGACCGGGTTGCCACCCGGGGACCTCATCCTCGAGATCACGGAGAGCGCGCTCATGCGCGACGCGGCAGCGGCACTCGTCGTGCTGTCGGCGCTCAAGGAACTCGGCGTACTCCTCGCCATCGACGACTTCGGCACCGGCTACTCGTCCCTCAGCTACCTCCAGCGATTCCCACTCGACATCGTGAAGGTCGACCGGATGTTCGTACAGGAACTGGGGACGGGCAACGGCGGTGACGAGATCGTCTCCGCCGTCGTCCAACTCTCCCATGCGCTGGGGCTCCGGGTGGTGGCCGAAGGCGTCGAGACCGAGCAGCAGCTCGACACGCTCCGCACGCTGCAGTGCGATCTCGCCCAGGGCTTCCTCTTCTCGAGGCCGGTCCCGGCCTCCGACCTGGGCGTACTGCTCGGCCAGCCGTCCGGTACCCCGGCCTGAACCGGCGCCGGCGCCGTCGGTGGTGCCGTTGCCGACTCCGCCGCCGCAGTTCCCGCCCGGGGACGAGCAGGCGCGTGCCCGCTGGGCCGACCGGGACGGCGGGGGACCTGTCGCACGGCGGCTGCTTCGCCCGGGCCCAGCAGCCCGCTACCCCGTGTCCTGTCGCACACCGTGGCCCCGAGCGTCCGCGCTGTCGCCGGGCGCCACGCTCCGGTGCCTCGCGACAGCACAGACGGTCTCCGATGTCTTGAGACATCACATGGTCGGGACGACAGGATTTGAACCTGCGACCTCCTGCTCCCAAAGCAGGCGCGCTACCAAGCTGCGCCACGTCCCGTGTGCGCCGACGGTGCGGCAACGACCAGCGTAGGGCATCGCTCGACGTGTCCACCGACTCTCCGGCCACGGGATAGCGTCGCGCCGATGCCCACCGTGCGCGTAGCCGTCTTCGACCTGGGCAGCAGCTCCTTCCACCTCATGGTGGTCGACGCCTCCCGTGACGGCAGGCTCGAACCGGTACTGCGCCGGCGCTCGTTCCTTCACCTCGGGACCGAGGTGGCCCGGACCGGGGGTGTCCCCGGGGACCGTTCCGCTCTGGCCGTGCGCACCGTCAAGCGTCTGCACGTGACGGCCGAGGACGCCGGGGTCGACGTCGTCGTCGCCATGGCCACCGCCGCCCTGCGCGACGCCGACAACGGGGAACGCCTGATCGCCCGGATGGAGCGGATC
>DATLRE010000211.1:0-18946 GCA_035534835.1 Acidimicrobiales bacterium | reverse complement strand
GTGCTCGAGCGCACCGGGCCGACCGACGAGGACCCCCGGTGGCGCTTTACGCCCCAGCCGCCCTTCGGCCAGGAGCCCGACCTCGGGCTCGACCGGCCCCCGGACGTGCCGGGGGGAGGCTGACCGGCACCCCCGGAGGCCCGGCCAGGGGGGGTGTGGCCGTTTCCCGGAGGCAAGGGCCTCCCTAGGACCGCTGGTGCACGGGGCACCACCACGAGGTGCGTCCACCGACCGTCGACCGGTCCAGTGGCGTCCCGTCCTTCGGACACACGCCGCCCGGATGCCGTTCGCCCATGAGGTCGCCTCGGTGCGACCCGCCCCGTTCGGTCAGATCGGCCAGCGCCAGCCGGAGGTGGCGGTGCAGGCGGCGGACTTCGGCGGCCGTCAGCGAGCCGGCCGGTCGCAGAGGAGACAGGCCTGCCCGCCACAGAACCTCGTCGGCGATGAGATTCCCCACCCCGGCCATTCGGGACTGGTCGAGCAGCCGGGCCTTCAGCGGCGCCGCGGACCCGGCCAGTGCCCTTCCCAATGTCGCGACGCCGATCGTTGACGCGTCGGGTCCCAGGGCGCGTACGTCGGGGTCGAGCGTTATGCCGCCGAGTCGCCGGGGGTCGTGCACCACCAGTCGCCCCCCGTCGGCGAACCGCACCGACCACCGGTCCCAGGCCGGCTCGCTCCGGGTCGGCGCATGCATCAACGGACCAACGGCGTCGTCGCCGTCGACGCGCAGTGTGCCGGTCATTCCGAACCGCACGCCGACGATCGGTCCACCGTCCACGTCCAACAGGAGCAGTTTGCCGATCCGGCGGGCGCCGACGAACCGGTTCCCCACGAGGATCCCCTGGAGTACGGCGGCGGTGACAGGACCCTTCAGGAACCACGGATCGGGGGAGTCGACCGACGCGATGATGCGCCCGAGGGCGCCTTCGGCCAGAGCCCGGTACCGTTCCACTTCGACCAATTCGGGCACTCGACGAGGGTACCCAGCCGACACACGTGCCGGAATCCGACAGCCGCGGAGCCACGGGTAGGGTGTCCCCATGCCGCCCGAGAAGCCGCACTGGTCCGAACTGCTCACCGAGGTGGTCACGTCCGGCCTCTGCACCGGGTGCGCGGCTTGCGTGGTGGCCTGCCCCTACGACGTCCTCGCCTACGACGACACCGGCGGCAGGTACAAGCCCTTCCACATCGACGCCGACGGCGGCCCCGACAGCTGCACCCACGGCGTCAAGGGATGCACCATGTGCACCCGCGCCTGCCCCCGCTTCCGACTGTGGGAGCCCGAGATCGACACCCATCTGCACGGCAGGGAACGCACCGACGAGGAGGTGGCCGGCATCTCCCAGGACGTGCTCCTGGTCCGGGCCACCGACCCCGAGGTCCACTCCGCCGGCCAGGACGGCGGCCTCGTCTCGGCCCTGCTGATCTGGGCCCTCGAGCACGACGTGATCGACGCCGCGTTGGTGTCCGACCTCGAGGGGGACGGATCTACCTGGAAGGCCAGGCCGACCGTGGCGACCAACCGTGCCGAGGTCCTGGCGGCCTCCGGATCGCGCTACACGTATTCGGCCAACACGTTGGCCTACCCGCAGGCCATCGAAGGCGGCGCCGAGCGGATCGCCCTGGTGGGCATGGGTTGCCAGGCGTCGGCCCCACCGGTGATGCAGTCCCGCAAGGCGGGAAAGATCGCCCGGCGTCTGTCGCTGACGATCGGCCTGCTGTGCTCGAAGACCTTCGACGACGCCATCTTCCCGGAGCTCTTCGAGGCCAAGTACGGGATCGCCCGGGCCGACATTGCCAAGATGAACATCAAAGGTGTCTTCCAGGTGTGGACGAAGGACGGCGGATTCCACGAGATTCCGCTCAAGGAGGCCCACGCCTGGACCCGCGAGGGCTGCACCACGTGCCCGGACTTCGCGGCCGAACACGCCGACATCTCGACCGGCGGCATCGGAGCCTTCAGCGACTGGACCCTGACCATCGTGCGGACCGACAAGGGACGCGAGCTCCTGCAGGGCATGATCGACGACGGAGCCGTCGAGACCCGCCCGGGGGACGACGACCCGGGTGCCATCGCCCTCCTCCACCGCCTCGCCCGGGTGAGTCGGAGGCGCTGGCCCGAAACGGCCGTCCCCATGCCGCGTCGCCTGCCCGCCACCAGCTGAGCACGCCCGGCCACCGAAGTCCGCCAGGACCTTCGTCCCGCGCCGATGGGTCCAATTACCCATTACCGGGACCTACCCATTACCGGGACCCTCCGCCGGACGTAGGGTGGGCCCTTGCTGGACGATCGCCACTTCTTCGCCTCCCTGGGCCGGTCCACGGTCCGGTTCCGCTGGCTGATCGTCGTCGGCTGGGCCGTGTTGACGGTCGTCCTGGTGGTCGGGTTGCCGACCATCTCGAGTGTCGAGAAGAGCAGCACCTCCCAATTCCTCCCGGCGACCGAACCGAGCGTGCGCGCCGCCACGCTCGCCGCCCCCTTCCTGCCCACGGACACCTCGCAGGCACTCCTGGTGGCGGCGACCACACACGGCCGGCTCACGACGGCCGACACCGCCGCACTCGACCGCGCCGTGACCGCCATCGCCGCCCTCCCACACGTCACCGGAGTCGTGGATCGGGGCGTGTCGTCCGACGGGCGCGCCCGGCAGGCCGTCGTCGAACTCGACGTCCCCGCGTCGTCGACCGACCCCACGACCGGGCGGACCGTGGCCGCAGTCCGCCAGGCGGTCGCTGCCTCTGGCGCACCCCCCGGGCTCGCCGTCCACCTCACCGGGGCCGCCGCCCAGGCCGTCGACCGGCAGACGCAGCAGTCCAAGACCCAGACGCTGGCCGAGCTGCTGTCGGTCATCTTCATCGTCCTGCTCCTCCTCCTGACCTTCCGGGCGCTGCTGGCGCCCGTCGTCGCCCTGCTCCCTTCGGGAATCGCGCTCATCGCCGTCGAGCCGGTCATCGCCGCGTCGAGCCACCTGGGCGTCCAGGTCTCCGACCTCACGCCGGTCCTGCTGGTGGTCGTGCTCCTGGGAGCCGGCACCGACTACGGACTCTTCCTGATCTTCCGGGTGCGGGAGGAGATCCGACGGGGGCTCTCCCCCCACGACGCCGTCGCCGTCTCCCTGGAGAAGGTCGGCGAGTCGATCGCGTTCTCGGGGCTGACGGTGATCGCGGCGCTGTCGACCGTGGTCATCGCCACCTTCGGGCTCTACCAGGGCTTCGGCCCCGCACTCGCCATCGGGATCGCCATGGCGCTGCTGGCCAACCTGACGCTCCTGCCGGCGCTCCTCGCCATCCTCGGCAAGTCCGTGTTCTGGCCCCGGGTCCCCGTGCCGGGACCGGCCACCCAGGGGTCCTGGAGCAGGATCGCCGCCCGCGTGGTCGGCCGCCCGCGCCTCACCCTGGTCCTCGGCATCGGGCTCCTCGTCGGGCTGTCGCTCGCCCTGCTCGCCTATGCGCCCACCGGGTTCGACAACCAGTCCACGTCGGCGTCCTCGGACTCGGCCAGGGGCCAGGCCCTGCTGACCGCCCACTACCCCGCGGCGGTGTCCGACCCGACCAGTGTCGTGTTCCGCCTGCCCCGGTCGGTCTGGGGCGAGCCGTCGGTCCTGGAGACGGCCGGCTCCGGCCTGCGCTCGTCGGGGCAGTTCGCCTCCGTCGCCGGTGCACTCCACGCGGACGGAACACAGGTCACGCCCGCCGAACTGGCCACCGCCCACGCGCAATTGGCCGGATACGGCCCACCGGGCAACCTCCCGACGACCCCGCCCGCCGGGTTCACCGGGAGCGCGGCCGCCTATGACGCCTATCGGGCATCCGGCCAGTTCGTGAGCCCGGACGGGCGCACCGTGCTGTTCCAGACGGGGCTCACGGCAGGGCCGTCGACCAGCACGTCCGCCGCTTCGGCAATGCCCGAGATTCGGAACGCCGTCGGCGTCGTGGCCCGTGCGGTCGGCGCCACCGCATCGGGCGTCGACGGGTACGCGGCGGTGGCGGCCGACGTCGGCGCCCTCTCCACCGACGACCTGATCCGGATCATCCCGATCGTCCTGGTCGTGCTCGCCCTGCTGCTCGCCATCGTCCTGCGCAGCCTGATCGCCCCGCTCTACCTGGTGGCCAGCGTGGGACTCTCCTACCTCGCGTCCCTGGGGTTCGCGGTGCTGGTGTTCGTCCTGATCGGCGGCCAGGACGGGATCAACTTCGTGCTGCCCTTCTTCATGTTCCTCTTCATCATGGCGCTGGGGCAGGACTACAACATCCTGGTCATGACCCGGATCCGCGAGGAGGCACACCGCGCTCCGATCCGGGCGGCGGTCCGGACCGCCATCGGGGCGACCGGGACCACGGTGACCTCCGCCGGCGTGATCCTCGCCGGGACCTTCGGCGTGCTGACGGCCACCGGCGACACCCAGGTCGTGGAGATCGGCGTGGGACTGGCCGCCGGCATCCTCCTCGACACCTTCGTCGTCCGCACGCTCCTCGTTCCGTCGGTTGCGGTGCTGCTCGGCCGATGGAACTGGTGGCCGTCCCGGCTCTCCCACTCCGACCGCGATCGGGGCTCGGCCCTGCCCGACCCCGACTGGATGATCGTCCACCCTGCCGGGGGATCGAGGCGGTCGGGCCACCATTCGGACCGAGTACGGTGAGCGGGCGTGGCCCGCCGACCCAAACCCCCGGAACGACCGACGGTGGTCCTGCTGGTCCGTCACGGGCGGACGCCGACCACCGGCCAGGTACTGCCCGGCCGCGCCCCGGGCCTCCACCTCTCCGACGAGGGACGGGCCCAGGCCGAGGCAGCAGCCGAGCGCATCGGTGAGCTCGCCGACCGGACGGACGGCCCGACGGGCGGTGGCGGGCGGGCGCCGGTCGCCGTCTACGCCTCCCCGCTCGAGCGGACCACGGAGACGGCACGGCCCATCGCCAGGCGGCTCGGCTTACGGGTGCGGGCCGAGCGGGGCCTGCTCGAATGTGACTTCGGCGCATGGACCGGCGTCGACCTGGCGGCCCTGGCCAAGAAGCCGGAGTGGGCGACGGTCCAGCGTAACCCGAGCGGATTCCGGTTCCCGTCCGGCGAGTCCTTCCTCGAGATGCAGACCCGGATGACGTCGTCCCTGGCCCGCCTGGTGGAGCGGCACCGGGGCGAGACGGTCGTGGCCGTGTCCCACGCCGACCCGATCAAGGCGGTCGTCGCCCAGGCCGCCGGCACACCGCTCGACCTGTTCCAGCGCCTGACCGTCGCGCCGTGTTCGGTGTCGGCGCTGGCGTACACGGATCACGGCCCCTTCGTGCTCACCGTCAACTCGACCGACTCGCTGTCGGCGCTGGCGATCGCATGAGCCCCACGGGCCGTCCTGAAGGCCGTCCTGAAGGCCGGCGCACGGATGCTGCGGCGACGGTCACGGCCGCCCGAGCGAGGAGGGGGGACGCCGCATGACGGATGCCTTCGACCTGTCGGCCGACCGGCTGTGCGTGGGCACGGTCGGCCCCGTGGGCAACCGCCTGTTCCTGGTCCAGTGCCGCCAGGGCGACACGCGGCTGACCCTCAAGATCGAGAAGCAGCAGGTGGCCGCCATGGGCGACCTTCTGGCACGGGTGGTGAAGGACCAGCAACGGCCCGGCCACCTGCCCGAGGACCAGGAACTCGAGGAGCCCACGGACCCGGACTGGGCGGTCGGCACGATCGGGGTGTCGTTCGACGAGGCGGAGGACCGGGTCGTCCTGGTCATCGAAGAGCTCGTTCCCGAAGGCGCGATGGGCGCCATCGCACGGGTGTCGATCACCCGTGAGCAGGCGGCCGCGTTCACGATCCAGGCCACCCGACTCATCGAGTCCGGGAGGCCCCCCTGCCCGCTCTGCGGCTCCCCGCTGGACCCGTCCGGACACGAATGCCCACGAACCAACGGCCACCGTCCTCCGGTCGTGTGATCGGCTGGCGGCCCGACGCCGGTCCGTCGCTGGAGGTGGCCGCCCGACTACTCGCCACCCGTGAGCTGACCATCGAGGGACGCCTCCCCTGGAGCTCGAACCTCACCTTCCTGGTCACACTCGAGGGCGCGGACGACGCGTGCGCCGGCGCGCCGGACGATGCCGATCGGGACGGCGCCGTCGTTCCGGTGCGGCGTGCCGGACACGGACCCGTCCAGGCCGTCTACAAGCCGCACCGGGGGGAGCAGTCCCTCTGGGACTTCCCCGACGGGCTGTACCGGCGCGAGGTGGCCGCCTACCGGCTGTCCGAGGCACTCGGATGGGGACTCGTGCCTCCCACCGTGGTCCGGGACGACGCCCCGTTCGGACCGGGCTCGCTGCAGCTGTTCATCGAGTCCGACTACGAGCAGCACTACTTCACGCTGCAGGAAGCGGGCGGCCGCGAGGACGAGTTGCGCGTCTTCTGCGCCTTCGACGTCGTGGCCAACAACGCCGACCGCAAGAGCGGGCACGTGCTCCACGCGTCGGACGGTCGACTGTGGGCCATCGACCACGGCCTGTGCTTCCACGTCCACCACAAGCTGCGGACGGTCATCTGGGAATTCGCCGGCGAGCCCGTGCCCGCCCACGTCGTCGCCGATCTCGAGCGGCTCGTCGCCGAGGGGCTGCCGACGGAGCTGGAGGAGCTGCTGTCCGGGTCGGAGGCCGAGTCGGTACTCGAGCGGGCTGCCCGGTTGGCCGAGACGGGTGTGTTCCCCGAGCCGGTGGGCGACCGCCCGCCGTACCCCTGGCCGCTGGTCTGACCGCCGGACCGCCCGGGTGGTGCGGCGCGTCGGCGCCCCCACCGGTCAGACCCGCTGCAGGCGCGGGCTCACGGTGCCAGCTGGATGTGCAGCTGGCTCTCCATGTCGGCCACCACGGCTGCGGCCAGCCGCGCCCCGCCTGCAGGGGTCAGGTGGATCCCGTCCGGTGTGCGGACGTTGGTCACGGCACCCGACGGATCGGGGAGGTAGGCCGCATAGTTGTGGTTCTGGTCGCCGAGCGCCGGCACCGACGACAGGTAGGACGCGGCACCGTCCTTGGTCGCGGCGACCTGGGCCTGGACGAGACCGTTCAGGTGCTTGAGGGCCGCGTCGAGACCCGGGTCCTGCATGGGTGGCATCCCCACCCACAGCACGTGGGCCCCGGCCGCGTTGGCCTCGGCGATGAACGCCGACACCCGCGCCGAGTACGCCTCGTCCCACCCCGGCTGGCCGAAGCGGAGGCTCCCGTCCGGGGTGACCAGCCCCTGGGGGTCGTTCGCGCCGATCATCACGATCACCAATTGTGGCTGGTGGTTGGCCAGGTCGACCTGGAGCTCGGCAGGCCAGTTGAAGTAGTCCGGCCGCGTGAGGCCGGTGTCGATCCGACCATCGAGGTAGGTGGTGACGTCACCGAATGCGCCGAGCGCGTTGACCAACGGCTGACCGAGGTCGAGGCCGACCGAGTCCCCGACGATGAGCACGCGCAGCGGCGACGCGGGCGTCGGGTGGTCGTTGAGCAACGGCAGGGTCGTCGGCGTCGTCGTGCCGCTGGCCACGACCGGCGGGGGCTTCGGCTTCGGCCGGTGGACGGGAACGGCGAGGGCCGGGCCGCCCCCAGGTCGACGCCCGAGTACCTGGTCGGTCCAGCCGACCGCGTTGTCGAGGCCGAGCGTGCGGCTCAACGCGGCAACCGGACCGACCACGTCCATCGACACCGTCCGCCGGGTGCCGATCGGGGATGTCTGGGCCGAGTGCTGGAGGCTCGGTGCGTCGAGGAGGAACCAGAGTCCGAAGCAGACGACGCCGATGAACAGCACGCGTCGCCACGGAGCGCCGGGGAACGGCAGCCGCTCCCAGAAGGCGTGTTCGGCGAGGCCGGCGTGGAAGCCGTCGCCGGCGACGTGGTCCGCGTGGTCCGCGTGGTCGCCGACGGACTCCTTCCCGGGATCCCGCGCCCGGTCAGAGCGTGGTTCCGACCAGTCGTAGGGCACGTTGTCGGGTCGGACCACCGGTGGTCCGGTTGCGGGCGGATCGGGAGCGGGCGGCCTGTGGGAGGGCGGGGGAGGCGGCAACGTCAGAACCGGTAGTAGATGAACGGGGCGACGCCCTGGGGACCGAGTGTCGTGATGGCCAGGAGCACCAGGCCAAGTATGGCTCCCTGGATCAGCGGGCGGCGGTCGGCGAAGCCGCGCTGGACCACGGCGAGCCAGTCGTCCGGCAGGTACTGACTGGCGATCCCGGCGGCGATGGCCAGGGCCGCCAGCGGGGTGACCAGGGGCGACGAACCCCAGCCGGTGACGAGCCGACCCAGCATTGCGAATGCCGCACCGAGCGAGTCGGCGCGGAAGAACAGCCAGCCGAGGCAGACCACCTGGAAGGTGACGAACCGGGCCCACGCCACCCGGGCCCTCCCGACGGGCGTGGCGGGGAGGCCCCGTGCCAGCCGGGCGGCGCGGCGCCGTCGCCCGATGACCTGGCCCACGCCGTGGTAGGCGCCCCACAGGACGAAGGTCCACGACGCTCCGTGCCACAGGCCCCCGAGCAGCATGGTGATCATGATGTTGAGCGAGATGCGGGTCTCGCTCCCCCGATTCCCCCCGAGGGGGATGTACAGGTAGTCGCGCAACCAGAACGACAGGGTGATGTGCCAGCGGCGCCAGAAGTCCTGGAGGTCGATGGCGGTGTAGGGCCGACGGAAGTTGACCGGGAACCGGAATCCCATGAGCAGAGCGAGCCCGATGGCGATGTCGGTGTAGCCGCTGAAGTCGGCGTAGATCTGGACGGCGTACCCCCAGACGGCGAAGAGCACCTCGGGGGCGGAGTGCTGGTGGGGGTCGGCGAACACCGGGTCCACGACATAGGTCGACAGGTAGGACGAGAGGACGACCTTCTTGGCGAGGCCGGCGGCGATGAGCCAGAACGCCTCGACGTAGTGGACGTCCGTCGGGTCCCGCATCGTGCGGATCTGGGGCAGGAGCTCGGTGCCCCGGACGATGGGCCCGGCGACGAGGTGCGGGAAGAACGCCAGGTAGACGGTGACGTCGATCCCCCGTGCCGGTCGGAGCACGCCCCGGTAGATGTCCACGACGTAGCTGATGGCCATGAAGGTGAAGAACGAGATGCCGATGGGCAGGGTGATCGCCAGCAGCGGAACCGGCCGGCCGAGGCCGAGCACGTGGGTCACGTTGTCGACGTTCACGGCCACGAAGCCGAAGTACTTGAACCACGCGAGCAGCCCGAGGAGCAGGGCGAGTGTGGACCACAGCACGGTCTTGCGCCGGACCCCGGTGGTGCGATGGACGAGCCTCCCGCCGACGAGGGCGATGGTGGTCGAGGCCGCGAGGAGGAAGATGAAGCGCCAGTCCCACCACGCGTAGAAGAAGTAGCTGGCCAGCACCATGAACGCCTTCCACGGGCCCGCATACGGGACCAACAGCCACTGCACCGTGAAGACCACGGCGAAGAAGATGGCGAAGTCGATGGTGGGAAAGAGCACGTGTACTTCGTTCGGAGGGAGAGGGAGATGGGCGCCCGTGCCACCGGCCGGCAGCACTGGTGCGGACACTACCCGGTGGGCCCCTCGCCCCCTGTGATGTCCGGAGGCGCCGCGCAGGACGCCCGAGGTCGGCGGAGCCCTGCTGGTGGACGTTCGGTCACCGGCTCCCGGCGCACCCCGTGGCGGCCGCCGGCGGGGCCCGGTGGACCCGTCTTCCCGGGTGCGGCCGGGCCCACCCGGGACGACCGCGGCCGCCCCGACCCTGACCACGCCGCGCCCGCAACCGCGGTGCCCGCCGACCGACGCGGTGGCTATCGGGCAGCGAGGCGCCCCGCCCGGCGGTCGGCCCTGGACGCGGCCCGGCCCGCGGTGGGAGCCGGGGCCCGGGATCGCTGCGTGATGACGTGGCGCCGGCCCGTCACGGGCGGCGCCGGGACCTCAGCCCCGGGCCTGGAGGGCCTCGATGAGCTTCGGCACGACCTTGTGCACGTCACCCACGATGCCCAGATCGGCAACCTGGAAGATCGGTGCATCCTGGTCCTTGTTGATGGCCACGATGTTCTTCGAGTTCTTCATGCCCACCATGTGCTGGGTGGCACCGGAGATCCCGCAGGCCATGTAGACGGTGGGCTTCACCGTCTTTCCGGTCTGGCCGACCTGGTGCGAATAGGGCACCCAGCCGGCGTCCACGATGGCGCGGCTCGCCCCGGCGGCACCATGGAGCAGCGAGGCAAGCTGCTCGATCATGGCGTACTGCTCCTTTTCGCCGAGGCCACGGCCGCCCGACACGACGACGTCGGCCTCGTCCAGCTTCGGTCCGGTGCGCTCCTCCACGTGGCGGGCCACGATGCGGGCCGCGTTCGCCGCGCCGGTGTCGGGGGCGGGGGCGGCGACGACGGCCGCGGGGGCGCCCCCCGAGGGCTCGGCCGGGAACGACTTGGCCCGGACCACGAAGATGCCGGGACCCTCGGCGGTGAACCGGGCGGTGAGGATCTCGGTTCCGCCGAAGATGGCGTGCTGGCTGGCCAGTCCGCCGTCGGTCTCGGTCAGGTCGACGACATTGGTCAGCACCGGACGGTCGAGCTTCACCGACAGCCGGCCGGCGATGTCACGACCGTCGTAGGTCGCGGGCAGGAGGACGGCGTCGGGACCCGCGCCGCCGGCGACGGCCGCGGCGATCGACGCGGCCACCGGGGCGCCCGGAAGGGCACCGCCGAGGTCGCCCACGTCGTGGACGGTGGTGGCGCCGTACTCGCCGAGGGTGCCTGCGGCGGCGGCGCCGTCACCCCAGACGACGGCCTCCACACCGTCGGCCAGCGAACGAGCGTGGCTGAGCAGTTCGAGCGAGGTGGTGGTGGGGGCGCCGTCGACGACTTCGGCGACGACCCAGATCTTGGCGATGGTCATGTGCGTGTTCTCCTGGTACCGGCCCTAGAGGACCTTGAGCTGCTCGAGGAACTCGATCACCCGCAGGTGACCCTCGCCCTCGTCGACGACGATCTCCCCTGCCGCCCGGGCATCGGCCGGGGCGACGTTGGTGATCTCCTGGCGGGCGCCGGCGGCGCCGACCTGGCCGGCGTCGATGCCGAGGTCGGCCACCGTGAGGTTCTCGACGGGCTTGGACTTGGCGGCCATGATCCCCTTGAAGGACGGATACCGGGGCTCCACCACACCTGCGGTGACGGTCACGACGGCCGGAAGGGGGCACTCGACCTCGTCGTAACCGGCCTCGGTCTGCCGCTCGACCTTGACCGAGGAGCCGGTCACTTCGACCTTCTTGGCGAAGGTCACCGAGGGCATGCCGAGGATCTCGGCGATCTGGACCGGCGTGGTTCCGGTGTAGCCGTCCGACGACTCGGTGGCCGCCAGGATCAAGTCGGGCTCGGCACGCGTGATGGCGGCGGCCAGCACCTTGGCGGTTCCGAGCGAATCGGAGCCGGCCAGGACGGGATCGCTCACCAGGATGGCCTTGGCCGCACCCATGGCCAGGGCGGTACGGAGGCCGGAGACCTCGCCGTTCGGAGCCATGGAGACCAGGGTCACCTCGCCACCGCCGGCGGCGTCGGCTAGCTGCAGGGCCATCTCGACTCCGTAGGCATCGGAGTCGTCCAGGATCAGCTTTCCGTCACGGACGAGGTTCTTCGATCCCGGATCGAGCGCCGGTGGTGCGGCGGGATCGGGGATCTGCTTTACACAGACGACGACGTTCATAGTCGTGCATTGTTGACGAAAACCGACCGGTTCGACCAATCGGGGCACCGTCCCAGGTCAGGACGGCCCGTGCGCGGGCCCGCGCCGGGGCCACCGGGCACCGGGATCGGGGCGGCCTCCCACTGCCGAGGCGCTGCCGGGGCGCCCCGTCACCCCTGGTCGAGACGACGACGGACCATGGCCACATCGTCGGTCACGATCGTGTCCACGCCGGCCTCGAGCACCGAGGTGAGGGCCGCGCTGTCGACCACGGTCCACGCGGCGACGGCCAGCCCGGCGTCGTGGGCGACGGCCACAGCGGCCGGAGAGACCAGGCCGACCGGCAGATGGACGGCGGCGCACCCCAGTCGGACGGCCCCGTCGACGGCAGTGCCCGGATCGGACGAGGGGATGACCAGGAGGCCCGTGCGGATGCCGGAGCCGGCGTCCCGGACGGTGGCCACAGCCCCGGGCCAGAATGACGACACGATGACGGACTCCCCGGCGGCCGCAGCATCGACGAGGGCCGCCACGTCGGCGGCGCACCGGTCGGACGGATCGAATGCCGGCTCCGTCGGGAGGTTCTTGATCTCGATGTTCACGACCATTCCCGCACACTCCCGGAGTGCCTCGGCGAGGAGCGGCACGTACGAGGGAAGGTCGCCGGTGGCCAGCTCGTGGAGGGCGCCCACCCCGGGGATCACCGGGTCGTGATGCACGACCAGGCCGCCGTCGACGGTGAGGCGGACGTCGAGCTCCACCCCGTCAGCGCCCAGCTCACGGGCCCTGGCGAACGCCTCCAGCGTGTTCTCGCGGATGCCCGAGGCGGGGTCCGGGCTCCCCCGGTGCGCCTGCACCGCCACTGGTCCGCTCACGCTGGGCGCTCCTCTCGACACCTGACGCGACATCGGGGAATTTGTGTCAAATCCCATGTCGGAGGCCCCAAAAGTGCTTGCAAGCGTGGAGACCTGTGGATACTGTAGTGACCGAACCCTGAACAGCCGGTGACATCTTCAGCGCCGAGCTTTGTGAAACAGATCACAAGAGGGTAGTCCGGACCGATGATGTGGAGGTATCAGCGTGGCCCTCATGTGGAATCGCACGGTCGAGTGGGACGAAGGTGACTGGAGGCAGTTCGCCGCCTGCCGGAGCACCGAGCCCGATCTGTTCTTCCCCATCGGGACCACCGGACCCGCGGTCGACCAGATCGAGTCGGCCAAGCGGGTGTGCCGCAGTTGCGAGGTACAGGAGACCTGTCTCGACTTCGCCCTCGCCACGAACCAGGAGTCCGGCGTGTGGGGTGCGACGTCCGAGGAGGAGCGTCGCAAACTCCGCAAGGCCTGGCTGGCCGCCCGTCGTCGGGCTTCCTGAGCCGACGGGCCGACCCCGGCCTCACCCGCCTCACCCGCCTAACCAGGCTCCCGCCTCGCCGGGCTCCCCACCTCGCCGGCCACCCGCACCACCGGGCTCCCCGCACCGCGATCCGGCTTCCGTCGCGCAGATGGACAGGCCGGCCCGGCCGTGCCGTCCCCAGCCGGGCGCCGTGACGGTCCGAGGCCCTACTGACCGATCGGCTGGGGATCCCGTGCGGGCAATTCGATGGCCACGACCGTGCCGGTCACGTCCGAGCCGTCGCGAGCCCGGTTCCGCATCGTGATCGTCCCGCCCAGCTGGCTGCGGACCAGGTCCCGGACGATCGAGAGGCCGAGGCTCTGCGTCTCGTCGATGTCGAACCCGGCGGGCAGGCCGGACCCGTCGTCGAGCACCTCCACCCGCAGGAGGCCGGCCTGGGCCTGCAGGTCCACCCGGATCGTGCCCGTGTGCTCCCGATCGGCCGGACCGGGCAAGCCGTCGTCCTCTCCCTCCGCCTCGAAGTCGAGGAACGCGTGCTCGATGGCGTTCTGCACGAGTTCGGCCAACACCACGGCGAGGGGTGTGGCCACGTCGGCCGGCACCTCCCCCAGGGCACCGGTCACCTCGAAGGCCAGGTGCTGGGAGACGACCGAGTCCTTGGCCATCCGGATCAACGACGTTACGATCTCGTCGAAGGGGACCTGGTCGCTGGGCTCGCGGGACAGGATCTCGTGGACGATGGCGATCGACCGGACCCGCCGCTCCGCCTCGAACAGCGCGACCCGGCCGCCACCGGGGGGCAGCCGCCGGGCCTGCAGCCGGAGGAGCGCCGAGATCGTCTGGAGGTTGTTCTTCACCCGGTGGTGCACCTCGCGGATCGCCGCGTCCTTGGAGAGGAGCAGCCGGTCGAGGCGGCGGACGTCGGTCACGTCGCGCAGGAGCACGATGCACCCGGTCACCTCCTCCGCCTGGATGAGGGGGATGCAGTGCAGCAGGACGGTCACGTCGGGCCGCCGCTCGACCTCCTCCACCACGGGGAGCGCCGAGGCCAGGGCCCACTCGATGGCCGACTCCTCGATGCCGAGGTCGGTCAGCCGACGTCCCTCGATCTGGGAGTACATGCCCATGCGGTGGAGCGCGTTGGTGGCGTTCGGCGACGCGTAGCGGACACGCCCCTCCTCGTCCACCAGTACGACGCCGTCGCCGACGCGGGGCGCTTCCTCGGTCGCCACCTCCTCGCTCGGGAACGGGAACGAGCCCTCGGACAGCATGACGGCGAACCGGTTGAACACGTCCCGGTAGGTCCGCTCGAGGTGGCCGGGTCGCCGCCCGACACCGGCCGACAACCGGGCCAGCACGGCCACGGTCTGGCCCTCGCACCGCACGGGGATGCACTGGAGGCGGACCGGCTCGCCGCCCGGCTCGAGCACCATCTCGCCGCGTGACGACTCCCCCGACTCGAAGGCGAGTACCACGAGGGGCCACACGTCGGCGTCCACCGTCTGTCCGACGAGGTCGTGCTCCACCACCGTCGAGCTGTTCGAGGGCCGCATCTGCCCGAGAATGACCAGTTCGAGGCCGGTGGGCCGGCGGTCACCCGTGTCGGGGGCCATGGGCGCCATCAGGACCAGGTCGGAGAAGGACAGGTCGGCCAGGACCCCCCAGGTGCCGAGGAGCCGCTGCAGATGGGCCAGCTGGCCCTCATCGAGATCCGCGCGTTCGAAGGCGAGCTCCGCCGGGGTCGCCACGGTCAGTCCCCCGACGGCCCGTGCTCGTCGCCCGTCCCCGGGCCTTGGGCCACCGGGACCTCGTGGGGCGTGCGCTGACGGAACCCGCGTAGCGAGGTGACGCCGACGGCGCTCAGGAGGTCGCGCAGATCGTCGGCCCGGTCGGCGACATCGGGCAGGGTGTGGGCGTCCGAGGCGGTGGTGAGCGGCACGCCCTGGGCCACGAAGCGCCGGAGGAGCGGGGGCGCCGGGTACTCCTCACCCACCGGCTTGCGCCACCCCGCCGACGACAGCTCGGCCGCCATCCCCGACCGCACCGCCGCCTCGGTGATGCGGTCGTAGAACTCGCCGGGCACGTCGGGGACCCGTCCCGCGATCTTCACCAGGTCGGGATGGGCCAGTACGTCGCAGACCCCGGAGGCGGCGAGCTCCTCGATGGCGCGGGTGTACTCGTCCCAGACCTGGTCGATCACCCGGTGGTCCCACTCGGCCAGCACCAGCGGGTCGGAGAGGACGTCGAACCTCCAGGTCCCGAGCCAGTGCACCGATCCCAGCAGCACGTCGAACGGGTACCCGTCCAGGAGGTCGGCGACGTCGTCCATCCGGTCCTGGTAGTAGTCGACCTCCAAGCCGAGCACGACCGGGAGCCCGGCGGCCTTGACCGCCTCGACCACCTCCACGTAGTCGTCGAGGTCCACCCGGGCATGGTGGTCCCAGTAGGCGACCATGCCGGGACGCAGGGCGTCGCCGGGCAGGTCGTCCCAGAAGCCGCCGAGGCGGTCCCTGGCCTGGGTGAACCGGAACAGGTGCTCGGTGACGGCGATCTCCGCGATCCCACGGGAGGTGGCCAGGTCACAGTAGGCGGCCACCTGTTCGACGGTCGCCTGGGCGTCGCTCTGGCTGTGGGGCCACAGGTGGAGGTGATAGTCCAGCACGCTGGTTCTCGATCCTTTCGCTGGCCGACCGTCGGTCGGCCAGGGGTTCGGCGGTGGGAGTGGTGTTGGGGCTCAGCCGACCTTGCGGATCAGGGTGACCCCGTCCCGCACCGTGGTCTGGGCCACGACGACCCGGGGGTCCGTCGCCAGGAAGTCGTTGAATTGCCGCAGCGCCACCGTGTCCGCCGAGACGTCGGCGGGGTCGAGGACCCTTCCGGACCACAGGGTGTTGTCCGCGGCGATGAGCCCTCGCGGGGCCAGCTTCGCCAGGACCGCCTCGTAGTAGGCCCGGTACCCGGCCTTGTCGGCGTCGAGGAAGACGAAGTCGAACGGGCCCGAGAGCGTGGCGATGGTGTCGAGGGCCGGGCCTTCGACGACCTCGATGCGGTCGGCGTAGGGACTGGCGGCGATGTGCCGTCGGGCGAACGCGGCGTGTTCCGGGGAGAGCTCACAGGTGACGATCCGGCCTCCGGGGGCGAGCCCGGCGGCGATGGCGAGGGCCGAGTACCCCCCGAAGGTCCCGACCTCCAGCACCGAGGTCGCGGACAGGGCGAACGTGAGCAATTCCAGGAAGCGGCCCTCGAGCCGGCCGACCATCATCTGCGGGTGGTCGAGGGTCACCAGGAGTTCGGCGGCGAGCGCCTCGAGGTGGTCGGGAGGCGCCGTGGTGTGGTCCGTCGCATAGGCCTCGACGGCGGGGTCGACGATGTCGGTCACCCCTGCATCGTACGGCTCCCGGGAGGACGCACATGCAGGATCCGGGGTGTCACGCCCAGATCTGCTCACCCAACCGGAGCAGGCCCGAGAGGTCGTAGATGTCCGTGTCGAAGAAGGGCACGGTCGCCAGGACGTCGGGGGCGACGGCGAGCGTGGCCCGCTCCTCCATCTCGCGCAGGGCGACCACCTGGAAATTGAGGTAGCTGTCGGCCACCTCGGTGAGCACCCGGGCGATCTGCTCCGGGTCGCCGAGTGCGGGGGCACCGGCACCGACCACCGGGGCGAGTTCCGCGGCCAGGTCCTCGGCCCGGTCCTTCATGGCCTCGGCCACCTTGGTCCCGGCCCTGCCCTGGAGGTAGTCGGGGAGGACCTTGTTGAGCACGATGGCGCCCAGATGGAGCTTGCGGGCGGTGAGCTGCTCGGCGAAGAACTCCGCCTCGCGCAGCGGCGTCGCCTCGAGCGTGGAGACGACCACGAACGTGGTGCGGCGGTCGGACAGCAGCCGCCCGACCGCCTTCGAACGCTCGACGAAGCCGTCGTACATCGTCTGGAACAGGATGAAGAACTCGGCGATGTCGGACATGAACTCCGTGCCGAGGATCCGGTCGCTGATCTGGTAGAAGGGTCGGGTCGCGACGTTCACGAGCTTGGACCGGTAGGGGACGATCAGCCACCGGAGCAGGCGGGACGAGAAGAAGTCGGCCATCCGCTCGGGAGCGTCGAGGAAGTCGAGTGCGTTTCGGGTCGGCGGGGTGTCCACGACGATGAGGTCGTACTCGGCCGAGAGGTGGATCTCGTACAGACGCTCCATGGCGATGTAGTCGTGGCTCTGGATGAAGCGCCCGCTGATGTTCTGGTAGAGCGGGTTGGCCAGGATCTCGTCGCGGGTCTGCTCGTCGGGTGCGTGGTGGCGGATCAGCGAGTCCCACGACTCCTTGGTGTCGAGCATGGCGGCCCACAGCTCGCCCCGCGGCTTCAGGCCCGCCGCCGCGAAGGCCGACGCCGGCACCCGGTGCTCGGCGTTGCCGATGCCGTCGAGCCCGAGGGCGTTGGCGAGCCGCTTGGCCGGGTCGACGGTCAGCACCAGGACCTTCGAGCCGTGGTTCACCGCCGCCATGAGCGCGGATGCCGCCGCCGTGGTCGTCTTGCCCACACCACCGGGGCCACAGGCCACCACGATCTCCTTGGTGGCCAGGAGACTGTCCATCGTCGGGGCGGCCGGTGCTTCGACCTCGGCCGACCTCTGCCTCGAGGCGCGGGCCGCCATCAGTACCCAAGCTCCTCGCCGAGGGATTCGGCCACCTGCCGGGTCGTCCGCAGTCCGTGGGCCCGGGTGAAGAGGTAGGGCAGGTAGAGCAGGGGTACCGACGGGTCGATCCCGGCCCGCAGCCGCTCGAGGTGGGTGGCCCGGGTTCGGCGCATGGTGACGGCCAGGCGGGCCGCCTCGAGGACGGGTGCGGCGTCGCCGTCGACCAGTCCGTCGAGTACGGCCAAGGGCGCCGGCTCGGTCAGGGCGTCGAAGACGGCTTCCTCCTGCCGTCCGAACAGCTCGGGCAGGACCCGGTTGACGACGACCCCAGCCAACTGCACCGTGGTCTCGTTGCGGACCCGGACGGCCAGCTCCATCGTCTCGGTCACCGGCATTTCCTCGGGGGTGCACACGGCGAGCAGGCCGGTGGTCGCCGGGTCGGAGAGCATCTCGAGCATCCAGTCGGTCTGGGTCCGGATGAGCCCGACCTTCACGAGGCCGTTGACGGCCTGGGGTGCCGCCAGCTGACCGACGATGTGCCCCGTGGCGGGAGCGTCGACGACGACCATGTCCCAGCCGTTGTCACGGACCTCGAAACAGAGCTTTCCGACCGTGAGGATCTCCCGGACCCCGGGGGCGGCGGCGGCCAGGAAGTCGAACGCCTTGGCCACCGGGCCGATACGGCCCACGATCGGAATGCGGAGCTGGAGCTTCAGGTACTCGCGGAGGGATGCCTCCGTGTCCATCGTCATGGCGAAGAGGCCCGGTTGGACCTCCTTCTCCTTGAACGCCGTCGGCGGCGCCTCGTAGTAGCCGGCGAGCTCACCCTTGCCGTCGACCTCGCAGATGAGGACCCTCTTGCCCCGTGAGGATGCCAGGAGGGCGAGCGCGGAGGCGACCGTCGTCTTGCCGGTGCCGCCCTTCCCCGTGACGAACACGAGCTTGCGGTCGAGCAGCGGGGTCAGCAGATCAGCGGGCACGCCACTCCACTCCGGGGAGGTCCGGGCGCAGCGCCGGGCGCCGTCGAATCAGGAGATCCCGAACCCGACGCGGCGGTCGGTCGCCGGTGGGTCCAGCTCGACGTAGGCGATCTTGCCCACGGGTACGCCGACCTGGCGACCCTTTCGGTCGGTCAGCCAGAGGATGCGGCCCTCCTCGCCGAGCGCCGTCTCGATGTCGGCCAGGACCTTGTCTCGGTCAGCATCGTCGGGCAACTCGATGTCGAGTTCCTTCATCGACTGCACGATCCCGATACGCACGTCCACCTGGCACGCTCCTCTCGAACCCGGCAGTCGGTGGGACCGCCCGGTCACCCCGACGATACAACCCCCCGGGAC
>DATLRE010000210.1:0-3401 GCA_035534835.1 Acidimicrobiales bacterium | reverse complement strand
CGCCAGGCCGACGATGGGCTTGTTGAGGCTGATCGCCCCCGTGGAGCCGTGGAAGGCGGCGTCGCCGAAGGAGAACACGCCGCCGTCGGAGGCCACCAGCCAGTAGCCCGCCCCGTCGGGGGTGCCGACGGGGACGACGGGGACGACGGGGACGACGGGGACGACGGGAATGTAGACGAACCGGTCGGCCGCCGACGCGGCGCTCGTCGCCACCGGCGTGGTGACGGTGACGTCCACCGAGCCTGCGCCCGCCGGCGAGGTGGCGGTGACGGTGGTGGCGTCGACCACGTGGAACGAGGGGGCAGCCGTCGGCCCGAAGCGCACGGCGGTGGCCCCGGTGAGGCTGGTGCCCCGGACGGTCACGACCGTGCCCCCCGCCGCCGCGCCGCTGGCCGGCGACACCCCCGTGACGGTCGGCGGGCTGGGGAGCCCGCCCCCGGTCAGGGCGTTCACCTGTCCCGGGGCGCCGTAGCCGGTGACCGTGAGCGTGGGCGAGCTCGCCGACGCCAGGTCGGCTTCGAAGACATCCTCGGAGACCGGGACCCCGTTGACCGTGTACTGCTGGTTGGCGTCCTGGCCGAACTGGACGAGCGTCGGCGTGCCCGACGCGTCGGCCACCACCCAGTCGTGGACCGAGTCGGGCTCGGCCGCCTCGGCGCCGTCCGCGGCGACCACGGTGCCGGCCACCGACGGCCCCGGAGCGGGCGCGGCCCAGCGCAGCTCGCTCGTCACCGTGCTCCCGAACGTCGACCCGGCGACCGGCGATCCCGCCGGGTCGTGCGCCAGCTGGGTGCTGACGGTGGCCGACGCCGACTGCCCGTCGGGGGAGTCGAGTACCACCTTGGCGTCGTTGTTGGCGCCCACCATGTAGGTGGTGAAGGTGGCGGTGGCGCCCGACGCCACGGTACGGACACCACCGCCCTGGGGTCCCATGGTGTCGTTGTTGACCCCCAGGCCGGACGGGCCCGGGTCGGCGGGGTTGGCGAAGTGCTGGTTGTAGTCGAGGTCGTAGCTGCTCGGCGTGCAGCGCAGGGAGCCGTCGGGGTCGGACTGGGTGGCGAGGGTGCAGATGACGTTGGTGTACGGCATCTCGGCCACGTTGGCGATGGCCGCGATGTACAGCGTGGTCGGCCCGGTGTTCTTCACCGACCACGCGAGCGCATAGGGCTCGGTCCCCGACGACAGCGCCCCGGAGCCGTTCACCATGGTGGCGCCGACCACGGCCTGGGCGGCCGTGTCCTCGTCCTGGCCGGGGTGGCCGCTCGACTCCTCGACGAAGTAGTGGCCTCCGTCGGAGTACACGTCGGCGCCGGCCACGGATGCGGCCGCGCCGTTGCCGTCGGTGACCGACATGACGAGGCCGGTGGGTGCGGGCCCGGGGTTGCGGTAGACGACGGTGGCCGTACCGTCGGGGAAGCCCGACGCGCCGGCGGTGACGGTCGCGCTCTCCTGGGTGCTGTCGGCCGCGGTCAGGAGGATGCAGCGGCCGTTGCCGTCGGTCGTGCACGAGGTGAGGTCGTGGGTGCCCAGGCTGCCCGAGGACTCGGTGGCGGTCACCGTGACGCCGGTGGCCGGCAGGCCCCCCGAGGTGAGCGTGGCTGTGACACCGCCCTGCATCGACCCGTCGGCCGGGACGATGACGTTGGTGGGGTTGAGCACGAGCGTGTCGGAGTACGTGAACCAGTCGAGGGTCTGCACCATGCTGGTGCCGCCCGGCGTGGTCACCTGGACGTCGACGGTCCCCGACCCGTCCGGCGCGACGGCGGTCACGGTGGTGGCGTTCACCACGGTGACGTTCGTGCCCGGGTTCCCGGGCCCGAAGGTGACGGCGCTCGCTCCGGTGAGTTCGGTGCCGGAGACCGTCACCGTGGTCCCGGCCGCCCCCGACCGCGGGCTGATGGCGGTGACCCGGGGCGGCGGCGCACCCGTGTAGGTGAAGCGGTCGGAGGCCGACGTCGTCGACGTGCCCCCCGACGTGGTGACGGTGACGTCGGCCACACCCAGTCCGGGGGGCGACGCGGCGGTGCAGGACGTGGTCGATGCGCACGACACCGACGTGGCCGCGCCGGGGCCGAACAGCACCACCGAAGACCCGATGGCGAATCCCGTGCCGGTGATCGTCACCGCCGTTCCCCCACCCGCGAGCCCGGAGCCTGGGCTCACGTGGGTCACGGTCGGGACCGCCGGCGACGCCACGGCCGGGCGCACGGCGAAGGGACCGGCGACCGACAGCGCCGTGGCCGTCGCCAGGATCGCCCCACCGATCGCCAGCCGTGCCCGAAACCGGGCGCGGGGCCCGGGCTGCACCCGGGGACGCGGGGCACGCCGCCCCGTCCCGGTCCGCTCCGTCGACACCCCGCCCGCCCTCCTTCCCACCACCGAGCGCGGTCATCTTACGTCCGCCCGTGCATCGAAGCAGGTGGGGAGGCACAAGGACCAGCGTGGGCGCGGCCCGGGATCGCCTGTCGGCCCTCGACGCCGCGGGGAGCCGCCCCGGGTCCCCTACGGACAGTCGGTGGGGACGCTCACTCCCGGTCCTCCCCCGACAAGAGCGCGATGGCACGCCCCAGCTCACTGCAGAGACGCGAGATCTCCTCGTGCGTGAACGGCTCGGCCCGCCGGCCGTCCCGGATGTCCTCGGCCACGACCATCAGCACGCAGAGTCCGTCTGTCAGCTCACCGTCGATCATTGGTCCCATGCTACGAGGCCGCTCCCGATCCGTCGCCGGGCGGTGACGCCCTCCGGTCTCGACGCATCGTCCGATGGCCTCACTCTGCGTCCCCTGGGCGAGACGGTGAGCGAACGAGGCGCAGTGCCCGTACGACGTGACACCGGCGACTCCGAGTGTCACCGACCTTGCGCCGTACCCCGGTGGATACCCACCGACGGGTTCCACGGGTATGGGCGGCCGGATCGTCGGTAGTGTTCCGAACGTGGTGACACGCGCCGCCACGTGCGACGTCCGACGTGCGACGTCCTCGTCGTCCACACGACCGCGTGACGAGCCCCGGCACCCACCCCCACGACGGAGGCCGACGGTCGTTGCGATGGGGGTCTGACATGAGCCGGTCCTTGAAGGTCACGGGCTTCGACCATCTGGTCCTCAACGTCACGGACACCGAGCGGGCCCTCGCCTTCTACTGCGGGGAGCTCGGCCTGGCGCCGCTCCGTGTCGAGGAGTGGCGTAACGGCGACGTGTTCTTCCCGTCGGTGCGGGTGAGCGCGTCGACGATCCTCGACCTCGTGCAGCTCCCACGCACCGGTGAGAACGCGGACCACTTCTGTCTGGTGGTCGAACCGACGGACTTCGACGAGCTGAAGAGCAGCGGTCGCTTCGATGTCGTGGACGGTCCGGATCGCCGCTACGGAGCTCGCGGCGACGGCACCTCGCTCTACATCC
>DATLRE010000209.1:0-3360 GCA_035534835.1 Acidimicrobiales bacterium | reverse complement strand
GGGCTCGATCCGGTCGACCAGGGCCCGGGCCCGCCGGCGGATGCCGTCCTCGAGCGCCCGCATGTAGGACGGTCGGAATCCGGGCTGCACCAGGTTCCGGTAGCGGGTGTGGTCCGGTGGGTCGGTGTGCATCATGGTCGGTGGCGTGGCGTACTCGGCACCGATCTCGAAGGTCATGATGCCCTTGGACGAGCAGAAGGTGTCGGGGTCCCGGGACACGGCGACGACGTCGGCGTGGCCGGCGACCGTCCACAGCCCCAGGGTGTCGTTGCGGGCGACCGGGGCCTCGGCCCGCAGCCGGGCGTAGAGGGGGTAGGGGTCCCCCGCGTAGAACTCCGGATCGAGCAGCGGGGCGGTCAGCGCCGTCTCGTCGGGACGGCCGGCCCCGACCGCCGGTGCGGCTCCGCTCACGTCGATACTGCCCATCGGGTCTCCCTCCCGTCGGTGCCCATGCCCGCATCCGGTGCGTCGTGGGCCGGATCGGCGCCCGGCCCGGCCCGTGGCCCACGGCTCCGGGGGAACCCGGGCCGCGGACACCCGGTCGGACGGCCGTCAGCCTACGCTCCCGGTGGCCGGTGATGACTCCGCCGCCGGTGCGCAGCGCGACGTCGGCGGATCAGCCCTGCATCGACACGGGCACGAGCGTCGGGTCGCGGGCGAGCTCGACCCGCACCATCGCCTCCCAGAATCCGAGGAATCCCTCGCCGTCCGAGTTGCGGAACATCGCGGCGGCCGGCCCGGTCAGAGGGGTCCCCGTGCCCAGTGCCTCGACGTGCCAGGCGGTCCGGCAGCGGTGCTCGAGCGCCACCGCCCGTTGGTGCGCGGCCCGGACGGATCCGGCCAGCACGAAGACGCCGTGGTGCGCCAGCAACGCCAGATCCGCGTCCCCGATGGCGGCGACCACGGCCGCGGCATTCGGAGCCAGGTTGACCGCGCCGTCGTACTCGTCGACCACCACCACCTCGCCACCGCCCAGGGCCGAACTCTGGTCGTACACCGGAGGGACGCGTCCGGCGTCCGCCCACACGGTGCCGAAGCGGGGGTGGTTGTGCACCGCCACGACCACGTCGTCGCGTGCCTTGTGCAGTTCCAGGTGGAGCGGGATCCCGAGCGGGGCCGGCCACTCGCCCTCGACGACGTCGCCGTCGAGGTCGATCCGGATCACGTGCTCGGGCCGGAGCTCGCTCCACAGCAGATACCAGGGGGTGCACAGGAGCGTGCCGTCGCCGAGCGCGTAGGTGATGTGTCCGGCGATGTGGTCGTCGTACCCCTCGCGCCACAGGGTGCGAGCCAGCAGAACCAGCTCCTCTTCCGGGGTCAGGTCCGGGATCAGCTTGGTGGCAGTGGGCGTGAACATGGCGTCATCGCACTCCGTCTAGGGGGCCACGGTCGGTGGCAGCGGATGGCGGAAGAGTCGGGCGGCGTTCCCGCAGCACATGGCCCGCAACTCGTCGTCGGGCACATCGCCCCACGCCTCCGCGATGACCCGCTGCGTATCGGGCCACGTGCCGTCCCCGTGAGGGTAGTCGGTCTCGATCATGATGTTCTCGACCCCGATGCGATGTCGCGTCCCGATCGTCGACGGGTCGTCCAGCGTGCAGAACCAGAAGTTGCGCTGCAGCACGTCCGCCGGTCGGATCGCCCCGTCGAGGGCGTAGCCGGAACGGTCGACGATGTTGTCCAGCCGATCGAGGAGCATCGCCACCCAGCCGATCCCGCCCTCGGACATGGCGATCTTGAGATCCGGATGACGTTGCGCCCACCCGGACCACACCCACTCGGCACAGGCGGTCAACGCCAGTTGGCCGAAGAGGGTGGCACCCAGGGCCACCGCCGGCGCACCTGCCGGCAGGTCCGGCATGCCGGTCGAACCGACGTGCAGCCCGATGACCGTGTCCGTCTCGACGCACGCCTCGACGATGGGCCCCCAGTAGTCGTCGAAGATCGACGGCAGTCCGATCCGGTGGGGACGTTCCGGGAGCGCCACCGAACGGAACCCCCGGGCCGCGTTGCGACGGATCTCGGCCGCGCCCGCTCCAGGATCGGAGAGGATCGTGATCCCGAGCGGGATGATCCGCTCCGGATACGGCGAGTACCACTCCTCGAACAGCCAGTCGTTCCAGGCCCGCGTCGCGTGGAGGCCCAGGGCGGGGTCGGAACATCCCGAGAAGATCCGGCCGCAGAAGCCGCTCACCTGGGAGGGGAAGTTCATCGACGCCCACACGCCGTTCAGATCCATGTCCGCGATCCGGGCATCGATGTCGAAGCACCCGGGCCGCATCTGGTCGAACCGGAAGGGCTCGAGCGCGACCGTCTCGGGCCGCCGGCCCGCCACGGCGTTCATCCCGACCTGGGCGTAGCGACCCCCGTCGAACTCCCACACCTGGTGGCCGTCGGACGTCTCGACGATCTTCGGGGCCCGTTCCTGGAAGCCGCGGGGGAGGCGGTCCTCGAACATCCCGGCCGGCTCGACGAGGTGGTCGTCGACGCTGATGACCGTGTAGTCCACGGGTCGTGGCGTCGGTTCGTCGAGGAAGAGTGCGGGATCCAGTCCTCCGGCGGTCGACATGCTCGCTCCCTGTCCGAGGACCCGTTCGCCGAATCGCTCCACGCGTCGTACCCCGAGTCCGTCCGGGTCCTTCGGGGACCCGCTCGTCGCGGAACCGGTCCGGGCGACCGGCGGGTACCGACGGTAGCGGGTCCCCTCCTGCCGCGCCGGGAGCACCGGGCTCCCGGGGGGCCGGCCCGGAGGTGTCAGTAGGGGCCGATGCGCTGGTCGGGGCTCGTATCCACCACGACCTGGCCGTGCGTGGACACATACGACGTCCACATGGTGCCCGTCCACCACCGGTAGTGGAACCGGCCGCTCGGGTCGGGCTGCCAGGACGGGGGGGCCGACGCTGTGGGCGCGGGTGACCCGGGGAGGTCCGGCGCTGACGCCGGACCGGCAGGTGCCGGAGGGGGCGGTGGCGCGTGTGGCACCGGTGGCACGCGCCGGTTGCCACCGTCGGCGCGACGGGGGTAGGCCGGGAAGTCGGATCCGACGCTGCGCGGGGGTGGCGGCGGTGCCATCGGGTGGCCGTAGGCGCCGAGCGTCGGCGTCGGGCCCTGGGCGGCGCGCCGCACCTCGGCGCGATGGGCCACCAGGAAGAGGACGAGGCCGACGACCCAGCTCAGGAACCAGAACAGCGCCCAGATGAGCGAGGGCAGGCCCCAGGGGGTGCGACCGAGCTTGCGCCGGTCGCCCTCGGACAGGACGAAACCCAGCACGGCCGCGCCCACGGCGATGACGACGGCCACGACCGCCTCGGAACCGCTGATGTTCGGCACCCGACCAGCCTACGCCCTGCATGCGTGGCC
>DATLRE010000208.1:0-11811 GCA_035534835.1 Acidimicrobiales bacterium | reverse complement strand
CACCGGCATCGACGACTGGGAGTGGGGGGTCACCCTGTTCGGGGTCCATCCCGACGACCTGAAGGAGTGCGTTTACACGATGCGCTTCGACGAGGGGTCGGCACGGTTCGCCGAGTTCGGCCCGTTCCTGACCGGCATGGTGGCCCCGGTCGAGGACGTACTGGCCCAGCTCGTCACCGAGCGGTGAGCGCGGCGACGGACGGGTGGTGGGGCGGGGGGACCGCCGTCGACACCGCGGCGGGCCGGCGGGCCGGCGGGTCCGCCGAACCCGACGACCGCGATCCACATGCCGACCTCGACACACTGCGTGCCGGCCTGCGGGAGCTCGGCGACATCGTGGTCGCCTTCAGCGGGGGCGCCGACTCCGCCTTCGTGGCCCGGGTCGCCACCGACACCCTCGGACCCGGACGGGTCCGGTGCGTGACCGCCGTCTCGCCGTCCCTGGCACCCGAGGAGCTCGAGGACTGCCGGGCCCTGGCCGCCGAGTGGGACCTCCGGTACGAGGAGGTGCGGACCGACGAGCTGGCAGATCCGGCCTACGCGGCCAACGACGGCAGCCGGTGCTACCACTGCAAGGCCTCGTTGATGACCGCCCTCGGCCCGGTGTCCGATGCGGCAGGGCCGTCGGCGACGGTGGTGCTCGGCGTCAACCTCGACGACCTGGCCGACCACCGACCCGGACAGGTGGCCGCCGCCGAGCGGGGTGCCGTCTTCCCCCTGGTGACGGCCGGATTCACCAAGTCCGACGTCCGGACCTGGTCCCGCCGGTTGGGCCTCCGGACCTGGGACAAGCCGGCGGCCGCCTGCCTCGCCTCACGCGTGCCCTACGGTACGCCTGTGACCTTCACCACCCTCGACACCGTGGCCCGGGCCGAGTCCGGACTGCGCGCCCTCGGATTCCGGCAGCTGCGGGTCCGCCACTACGGGGACCTCGCCCGCATCGAGGTCCCCGCCGACGAGCTGGTCCGGGTGGTCGGGGCCCGCGAGGCGGTCAGTGCCGCCGTCCACGCAGCCGGCTACCGGTACGTGACCCTCGACCTGGACGGCTTCCGGTCGGGAAACCTCAACGACTCGCTCCCCACCGCAACGGAGGCATCCCCATGATCGGCGTCCGGGTACGGCTGACCTTCCCCGAGGAACTGGTGCGCGAGCCGGTGATCGCCCGGATGACGTCCGAGTTCGCCGTGGTCCCCAACATCCGGAAGGCCGACGTCGGCGAGCAGGGCGGGTGGATCGTGTGCGAGCTGGACGGGGACGCCGCCGTCGTCGACGGGGCGCTGGCCTGGCTGCGGGCCGAGGGGGTCCGGGTGGACCTGCTCGGCGACGTCGTCGAGAGCTGACCACGGCCCTGGCCGACACCGGGCCCACCGTCGTCCACACCTGCGTCGAGGAGCCCACCCCGTACCGAGACACCGGGACCGGCTCCTACGGCGGCCCCGCCGCGACCGGGGCTGCGGCGGGCGGAACCCGGCTCAGGCCGGTGGCTCGTCCGGGTTGCGGATCGTCCAGCCCGCTCCCGACACCTTGCGGGGTTCGTAGAAGAGGCAGCCGTCGGGGCACGCGAAGGGCAGTTGCTCGTTGGCGCCCACGCGGCACTTCTCGAGCTTGTCCTCGCGAGCCGTGGTCTGCATGATGTAGTGACGACAGT
Source organism: Acidimicrobiales bacterium (assembly GCA_035534835.1). Classification (GTDB taxonomy): domain Bacteria; phylum Actinomycetota; class Acidimicrobiia; order Acidimicrobiales; family RAAP-2; genus Bog-756. The sequence continues at coordinate 10,163 of DATLRE010000208.1, read as the reverse complement.
CATCGAGAACGGCCACACCCCATTGTGGCGCGTTCCCGGACGGTCCGTGGGGAGGGTGCGGTAGCGTCGGTCCCGTGGATCCCACTCCTTCCACCGACGGAACCCCCGACGACACCCCCACCGTGAAGCAGCTGCTGCGCTGGAGCGAGGCACTGGCCGGGATCGCGCGCACCGGGCTCGGGTTCACCGAGTCGCTGTACGAGCAGGAGCGCTTCGAGGAGGTCCTCCACGTGGCCGCCGACATCCGCGCCGCCATCGAGGGCAACGGCGACGCCGTGGACGTGGACGGGATCGTCCACGACTGGCTCGAGTCGGTGGGCGAGGGCGTCCCCGGTTACGTGACCCCGAAGGTGGCCGTCGGCGCCGCGGTCGGCAACGACCAGGGCGAGATCCTCCTCGTCCAGCGGGCCGACTCGGGCATCTGGCTCTACCCGACCGGGTGGGCCGACGTCGGCTACTCGGCCGCGGAGGTCGTGGTCAAGGAGGTGGAGGAGGAGACCGGCATCGAGGTGGAGGTGGTCCGCCTCATCGCCGTGCTCGACGGCCTACGGGTCGGGATGAGCCGCATCCCGCTCTACTCCCTCGTCTTCCAGTGCCGGCCGATCGGCGGCGAGCTCAAGGCCCACCCGCTCGAGTGCGCCGACGTCGGCTGGTTCCCACTCGACGCCCTGCCGTTCCCGCTGGCCGGGGCCGAGCGCTGGGGCGACCACGTGTTCTCGGCCCTGCGGGGCGACCCCATCGAAGTGCTGTACGACTCGGTCCGCTCCCCCGTCTGGCGGGGCGACCCCGGCGCCGCCTGAGGCGACCCGGCGGGGCCGGCAGGAGGTCGTACCCGGCTCCCGGGAACCGCCGGATGCGACCCGGGACAGGGCTCCGGGCGGGACGCCGGCAGGTGGCTACACTCGCCACCCGTGACCGCTGACACCGAGCCCGGGGCCCCGTCCGTCGAGGTCTACGAGGCCACGGAGGTCACCGACGAACTGGTCGAGTCCTTCGCCCGCCTCGTCCCACAGCTCTCCTCGTCGTCGGCGCCGACCTCGCGCGCCGAGCTGGCCGAGATCGCCGCGTCGGAGGCGACCGTCCTGTTCATGGCCCGTTCGGCGGACGGGCGCATCGTCGGTTCGCTCACGCTCGCCATGTTCCGGATCCCCACCGGGTTCCGGGCGTGGATCGAAGACGTGGTGGTCGACGACTCGGCCCGGGGCGCCGGCGTGGGCGAAGCGCTGGTGGCGGCGGCGGTGGACCGGGCACGGTCGGCGGGGGCGAAGACGGTGGACCTCACGTCCCGGCCCAGCCGGGAGTCGGCCAACCGGCTGTACCTGCGGCTCGGGTTCGAGGCGCGCAGTACGAACGTCTACCGGATGAGCACGGGGATCCCCACGGAGGGTTCGTAGCGGACCCACTCGGTGGCGGCAGTCCGGCGGGCCGGCGGGCGCGGCTTGCGAGGATGCTCGCCGCCCGTTCGGGACCCGTCACCCGTTCCTGCGTGGCAGCCGGGTCCGGCGCCGTTCCCGTAGCCTGACCAGATGGCCCCGACCATTCGGTCCGGACGGCGTTCCGACGTCGATTCCGTGCTCGCACTGTGGAGTCAGTCCGGTGCCGAACCCACCCACACCGACGACTCCGCGAGCCTCGCTCGGCTGCTGGCGAACGATCCGGATGCGTTGATCGTGGCGGAGGACGGCACGGAGCTGGTCGGCTCCGTCATCGCGGCCTGGGACGGCTGGCGGGGGTCGGTCTACCGGCTCGTGGTCGCGCCGTCCCATCGGAGGCAGGGCCTGGCGAGCCGGCTGCTCGCCCGTGCAGAGGCTCACCTCGCCTCGGTCGGCGCCGTCCGCCTCCAGGCGATCGCGGTCGAATCGGATCCGTTGGCCGTCGGGTTCTGGGCGGCCACCGGCTGGGAACGACAGGTCGAACGCCTCCGGTTCGTCAACGGCTGAGCACGGCCGGATCCTGGCTGCCACCACCGGGCGGGGGGAGCAACCCTGCACCTCGGGGACCGGGGTGACCGTCCGAGTGTCCCCATCGGCCGGTCGGTCGGGACGGCCGGGTCCCGCTCCGGACGCACGGACGCCGGACGCACGGACGCCGGACGCACGCCCCGTGGCGATCCGGATGCGCGGCACACCGGAGGCACGGGCGGCCGCTCGGCAATAGCGTGGTCGCGTGACCTTCCGGCCGGCGGAGTGCAGGTGAGCGAGAGCAGTCCCGTCGACGCCGGGCGGTTCTCCGCCTGGCTGGACGCCATCCAGGAGGTCATCCGGGACGAGGGCACGTCGGACGTGCCGTGCGGTAGCTGCACGGCGTGCTGCACCTCCTCGCAGTTCATCCACATCGCCCCGGACGAGGAGGAGACCCTCGCCCGGGTGCCCCGGGCACTGCTCTTCCCCGCGCCCCGCCTCCCTGCGGGACACGTCCTGATGGGATACGACCGGCACGGCCACTGCCCGATGCTCGTCGACGGGGCGTGCTCCATCTACGAGCACCGGCCGCGGACGTGCCGCACCTACGACTGTCGGGTCTTTGCCGCCAGCGGTCTGGCGCTCGAGGGTCCGGAGAAGTCCGCGATCAACGAGCGGGTCAGCCGCTGGCGGTTCCAGCTCCCCGAAGAATCCGACCGGGCCCGGCTCGAGGCGGTCCGGACCGCGGCGGCGCTCCTCGGGGACCTCGAGCCCGAGCGGTCCGTCACCGATCGGTCACTCGCGGCGATCGGGATCCACGATCGGTTCCTCTCCCGCACACCGGATCCCGACGAGGCGTAGGCCGGGGCGGCCGATCCGACGTCGGTCGACAACCCCTACGTCGGCGTCCTGTGCAAGCCGGCGGGTCCGGGTCGCGGGGCGGCCAGGCGTGTCCCGACGGCGATCAGGAGCGTGCCGACACCCGATCGGAGCCGCGTCACGGCACCCCCGCCCCGGGCCGGAGGACGCCGTCGGACGGGAGAGGGCTGGCTGCGCCGGCGCCCGATGACCCGGTCGTCGGCGATCTGGTGGAGCAGTTGGGGATGCACGGTGGTACCTCCGTGGTCGGCCCCGGGCGGTGCGCCCGAGGGTGGTGGGCGGGCGGATGATCGGTGGGAGGGTGAGGCAGACGGGCGGTGGGAGGGTGAGGCAGACGGGCGGTGGGAGGGGTGCGATGCCGGACCGGCGGGCCCGCCACGGGTGTGCCCGGCAGCGGGGCAGGCCCGGAACTCGGCCGCAACGCGGGACGGCGGCGGACTCAGCCCACGCGGGAGGCGATGTCGTCCGGGTGGCCCGTCACGGGCCGACGGCGGTCCTCGGTGGGATCAGGCCGTGAACGGGGACGGAGCCGGACGCCGGGCCGCAGCCGGGGAGTCGCCGTGCATCATGTCGTCGAGATGGTGCTTCATCGGGCAACTCCTTTCGGGGGTCGCGTGCTGTCCGAGGTTCCAGGGTACCAAGCGATCCACGAATTGAGAAGGGGGAAGATCGATGACGTACACCGGTGGGAGTCACATCCGCTGGCGTAGCATCACAGGGTGCCCGACCCCCGACAGGCGTTCCTGGACGACGTGCGTCGCTACATCGAGGCCGGCGAGCGTCTCGCTACCGAGGTCTTTGCGTTCAACCGGATGAACCAGGGGGCACTCGAGGACCTCGAGGGCGGCATGTCCATCACCGAGTCGTTCCGGGTGCGGGACTCGGCCGGATGGAGCCGTCGGATCTCCTCCCTCCTGGACGACTTCGAGGCATGCCGGCGCGAGACACGCAACTCGGCGGCGGCCGCCCTGCTCGAGGAGGGCCGGACCGTGACCGACATCGGCCGGGCCTTCGGCGTGTCCCACCAGCTGGCCAGCAGGTTCGCCAAGGGCGCCGCGGCGACGGGGCTCCTGGGCGATGCCGTGCCCGACGGTGTCGGCGTCGGGGACGGGGACGTCCCGGGCGGACAGCCGGAGTCGGCCGCGCGCTGACCGGCCCGGACGTCCGGACGGTGTGAGGATGGGAAGGGTGCCTGCCCTCCACCGACCGCTCCGCATCCGCCCGGCCGTAGTCGGGTCGATCCTCCTGGTGGTCGTCCCGGCCGCAGGGTGCGGAGGAACCGCCGCCCGGGGCCCGTCCCGCCCGGCGACCACGAATGTCGGCTCGTCGACCTCCCTGCCGCCGGTCCCGCCGTCGGGGACGGTGCGCCTGACCGAGGCCGGCGACGGCCGGTCGGTGACGGTCGCCCGGGGCGGCACGGTGCAGCTCGTCCTGCACAGCACCTACTGGACCGTCACCCCACCGCCCGATGCCGCGGTCCTGCGCGCCGAGGGCGCGCCCGTGGTCGTACCCGAGGCCGGGCACTGCGTCGTCGGCCAGGGCTGCGGCACGGTGACGGCGACCTGGACCGCCCTCGCCCCGGGGACGGCAACCGTCGCCGCCGGCAGGACGGTCTGCGGCGAGGCCCAGGCGTGCGGGCCGGGCCAGCGCACGTTCCGGGTGGAGGTGACCGTCGGGTAGCCCGCCCGGGCGGGCCCCTCAGCGCGGCGTGGTGCCCAGGCCGGCCATCCACGCATCGGCGGTGACCACGGCGGCCTGGCGGGGGAAGACCTTCTCCAGCAGGACCCGGTGGACCTCGGGATCGGCGTCGGCGCACCCGTCGCCCAGCACGGTGAGCCCGTAGTCGAGGTCGGCGGCCTGGCGGAGCGTCGACAGCACGACGCCGCTCGTGGCGATGCCGGAGAGCACCAACGACGTGACGCCGAGGGAGCGCAGGACGACCTCGAGGTCGCTGCCCGTGAACGCGGACACCCGCTTCTTCACCACGACCACGTCGTCGGCCGCCGGCGCCACCGCCGGGTGCACCTGGGTCGCCGGATCGTCGAGCCCCATGGGTGCCGTGGCCGCGAGCGCCGAGAACGCCCGGTTGCGCGGACTGATCTCCACGCCGCCGGGCCGGAACGCCACCCGGACGTACACGACGGGGATCCCGTGGGCCCGGGCGGCCGTCGTGGCCCCGGCGAGCGTGGCGAGCAGTGCATCGGCCGAGTCCGGGACCCGATCCACGATCCCGTTCTGGACGTCCATCACCAACAGCGCGGTCACGGTCATGCCCCTGTTGTAGCGGCTCCGGAGCTGCGGGGCGGGATCGGGGCGACACCGCTCGCCTGCGTGCGGGCCGACGGGTGCTGGCAGACTCCCTCCATGTCCCCGAACGACACCGCAACGGGCACCGTCCCCGTCGTCCTCGTCCACGGCAACCCCGAGACCGACGCCGTCTGGCAGCCGGTCGCCGACCTCCTCGACCGCTCCGACGTCCACCGGGTCCGCCTGCCCGGCTTCGGCTGCCCGGTGCCGGACGGCTTCGACGCCACCAAGGAGGCCTACGTCGCCTGGCTGGTGGATGCCGTGGAGGCGCTGGGCAGACCGGTGCACCTCGTGGGCCACGACTGGGGCGGCGCGCTCACCGTCCGGGTGGCCGAGACCCGGCCGGAGCTGCTCGTGTCGTGGTGCTCGGACGCGGTCGGGCTCTTCCACCCCGACTACGTGTGGCACGACCTGGCCCGGGTGTGGCAGACACCGGGCGAGGGGGAGCAGGCCGTCGCCGCCATGTCGGAGCTGGACCCCGGGGTCGCTGTCGACGGGTTCGAGGCGCTGGGCATCCCGCGGCCGCAGGCCGCCGCCTTCGTGGCCGCCCTCGACGACCGCATGGGCGCGTGCGTGCTGACGCTCTACCGTTCGGCAGTGCCCGAGCGCATGGCCCCGTGGCTGGCCGCCGTCGGCGACGCCGCCCGGCGCCCGGGCCTGGCGGTGCGGGCCACCGCCGACCCCTACACGGGGGACGAGCGGCTCGTGACCGAGGAGGCGGCATCGGCCGGCGCCGAACTCGTCACGCTCGACGGACTCGGCCACTGGTGGATGCTGCAGGACCCGGCACGGGCGGCCGGCGTGCTGACGGACTGGTTCCGGCGCCACGAGGCGTAGGCACTCCCGCCGAGGCCGCCGCGCAGGGCGAGGGTGCCCCGATGGGGTCCGGGGTCGGCGTGGGTCAGTCGGCGTCGAGGCTGATGTTGAACATCCACCGGATCCCGAACCGGTCGAGGGTGACGCCCCACAGCGAGCCCCAGGGCATCGGGTCCAGCCCCACCGTGTCCGAGCCGCCTTCGGACAGCGCCGCGAACAGGCGCTCCGCCTCGGCCTTCGAGTCCGGCTCGAGGTTGAGCGTGGTGTTGTTGCCGATCCGGCGTGTCTGGCCCATCGATGCGAGCATGTCGGTCCCCATCAGCACGTGGCCGGCGAGGATCGGCAGCTCGACGTGCAGGACCTTGGACCGCTCCTCGTCGGGGAGTGCCGGCGCACCGTCCGGGGACGGCATGTCGCCCATCCGCAGGATCGGCACGCTGAACCCGGTACCGAACACCGACGCGTAGAAGGTGAACGCCTCCTCGGTGTTCCCCGGGAAGTTCAGGTAGGTGCTCACTCGGCTCATCGGCCGCTCCTCCCGCTCGTCGGAACGCCTCGTGGGCGGCGCGGCACCATCATGCACCCGTCGGTCGGCGCCCGCCGGGTGACCGTGGTCGACCGGCTGCGGGCGGCGGGCGCCGGTGGGGGGCGGGGTGGGGTGAGGTCGGGTGGGTGCGGCGGAGGGTCGGGCGGGGTCGGGGTCCGGGGGGGCGGGGGCGCGGGCGGGGTCGGGGTCCTGTGGGGCGGGGGCGCGGGCGGGGTCGGCCGCCCTCAGTCCGGCAGGATGCCCGTGGCCGATGTGGCGACGAAGGTGGCCACCAGGCGCTGGTCCGCCACCATCGCCCGGCGGTAGTCGTCCCAGTCGGCGTGCTCGCCGTTGGCCTGCCGGTAGTAGTCGACGAGCTGGTCCACCACGGCGTCGTGGGGATCTCCGGCGACGTCGCTCAGCTCCACGTGGCCGTCGAACCCGGCCCACACGAAGACGTCGTCGCTCGGGACGAAGAGCGCGGCCCGGGGGTCGCGTCGCAGGTTCCTCGTCTTGGCCCGGGTGGCGGTCAGCGACATCGTGAACCGGTCGCCGTCGGCGAGGTAGAAGACGACCGACTGCTGGGGCCGGCCGTCGCTGCGGAGCGTGGTCAGCAGTGCAGTGCTGCGCCCGGCTGCGTAGGCGAGGGCGCGCTCGAGATCCATGGCCGCACTCTACGGCGAACTCCCGCCGGCGGCTCCGTGCGGAGGTCCACCGGACGGACGGGGCGCCGGTCCGTCCGCCCAGCCGAATCCGGCGCGCCGCGCCGCGGGGACCAGGTCCAGCTAGCGGCCCGGGTGGTCGTCGATGTACCTGCGCACATACGGGCAGTGCGGGAGCACGCCCAGGCCCCGGCCTCGGGCGTCGTCGAGCGTCGAGGCGATGAGCCGGGCAGCCAGGCCCCGTCCGCCGTGGCCGGGGTCCACCTCGGTGTGGACGAGGTCGAGCACACCGCCCGCGATCCGGTAGGTGACGAATCCCACCTCGCTCCCGTCCTCGGTGATCGCGTAGCGATGGCGGCCGGGGTCGTGGCAGACGTCGACGGTCATCGGGGGCCCGCCCGCCCCGGCGTCGTGGTCACGTCGCCGACCGCATCGGATCGGTGCTCCCGTCGGGGTCCACGCGCCGGAGGATCCGCTCGTTGGCCTCGCGGAGGGCCCGCAGCTGGGGGCGCGTGAGCGGCTCGAGTACCAGCTCGCGCACGGCCGCGACGTGGCCGGGGGCCGACGTGTCCACCAGTCGGCGTCCCGCTGCCGTCAGGACGGCCCGGATGCACCGACCGTCGTCCGGGTCGGGTCCGCGCACCAGGTAGCCACGTGCCTCCAGGTGGCGGGCGGCGTGGGAGAGCCGGGACGGGGACGCGTTCGTCACCGTGGCCAGGCGGCTCATCCGGAGGGTGGCGTCCGGCTGCTCGGACAGCATGGCCAGGATCGTGTACTCGAACAGGCTGAGCCCCGCCTCGCGCTCCAACCGGGCGTCCAGGAGCGGAGGCAGCTTCGCCATCACCCGCAGGAGGCTCAGCCACGTCCTGCGCTCGTCCTCGTCGAGCCAGCGGGTCCGGTGCCGGCCACCGGCCGGTGCCGGCGCTGGTGCCGGTGGTTGCGGTGGTGCCGGCGCTGACGCTGACGCTGACGCCGGTGGTTGCGGTGGTGCCGGTGCCGGCGCTGACGCTGACGCCGGTGGTTGCGGTGGCGACCCGTTCGTACCCGTGCCAACGGCAGCCATCTGCCCACCCTAGTTCTTTGAGAGTTCAAGCGATTGTGCTACTATTTACTTGCACACACAATTACCTGTGCCTGGCGGCCGGTACACACGGATCCGCAGGAGATGCAGGAGAGGACGGACACACCATGGCCTCACCGATGCTCGCCACCGACCCCGGAGCGGCGTTCGACGCCTTCCTCGCCGACACGGCGCCGTCCAGTCTCGACCGACCGGAGTGGTCCCCGGACGGTGGACCACTGCCCGCCCTCTTCCTCGGCCACGGGGCACCCCCGCTGTTCGACGATCCGCTGTGGATCGGCGAGCTGTTCGCCTGGGCGCAGGCACTGCCGACGCCCCGGGCGGTACTCATGATCAGCGCCCACTGGGAGCACGCCCCGCTCCGCATCTCCGCCACCGGGGCCGGCGTCCCGTTGGTCTACGACTTCGGCGGGTTCGCCCACCGGTACAGCACCATGACCTACCCGACGCCGGATGCGTCCTGGCTGGCCGGGCGCATCGGAGCCGTGCTGCCCGCCGACGAACCGGTGGAACAGGACCGGGTCCGCGGGCTCGACCACGGGGCCTGGGTCCCCCTCAAGGTGATGTACCCCTACGCCGACGTCCCCGTGCTCCAGCTGAGCATCCCCACCCACGACCCGGCCCGCCTCCTCGAGCTGGGCGACCGTCTCCGGCCCCTGCGCGACGAAGGTGTCCTGATCGTCGGGTCCGGGTTCCTGACCCACGGACTCCCCTTCCTGACCAGGGAGGCCTTAGTACACAACGTGGTCCCCACCTGGTCGGAGGAGTTCGACCACTGGGCCGCCGGGGCCCTCGCCGCCGGGGATCTCGACGCCCTCGCCGGCTACCGCGACCACGCACCGGGAATGCCGTACGCCCATCCGACGGTTGAACACTTCGTACCCCTGTTCGTCACCCTCGGGGCGGCGAGCAGGCCCGACGGCCCGGTCGAGACGGTCGTCGAGGGCTACCAGTTCGGCCTGGCGAAGCGATCGTTCCAGGTCGCCTGACCACGCCGGGGCGCCCGACGGGAGGAGGCGGCAACGTGCACGACGACAGCAGCCCCACGGACCTGGTGCGGGGGACCCGCACACCGGCGGCGGCCCCGGGGAGCTGCCGCCGTCCGGCGTCCTGGCGACGTCCGGCGTACTGGCGCCGTCCGGTCGGGATCGCTGTCGGGGTCGCCGGCGTCGCCCTGTACAACTGGTGGGTCGTCGTGGCCCTGCACAGCCACCTGATGACCTCGCCCGACGAGCTGTTCAGCGACCTGGAGGCCACCGGCCGCCCGGATGCGTCCCTGCTCCAGAGCCTGGACCTGGCCGCCGGGCTCGTGCTGATCGCGGCGCTGCTCCTGCGGGGGCGCGAGGGGCCGGACGGGGCCCGGGCCGAGTGGCCGTGGCTCGTCGGGTTCGCCGCGTCGGGCGCGGTCGGCGGGCACTTCGCCTACGCCTGCCCCGAGGGGATCAGCGCCTCGTGCCGTTCCGCCGAGTGGCGGCTCGCACTCCCGCCCCACCACTACGTCCACGTGCTCGCCGGCATCGTGGAGTTCACCACGGCGACCGTCGCCGTCTATCTGGCCTGGCAGCGCACCCGGGCCGTCGAACGCCCGACCTCCCGTGCCGTCCGGTGGACGGGCCGGGCCCTGGTCGTCGCCTATCCCCTGCTCGGCGTCGCCTACCTGACCGACCGGATGGGTGCCTTCGTCGAGCCCATCTTCTTCATCAGCTTCTCGGTGATGATCCTGGTCGAGCTGGCCGAGCCCGACTCCCGCGGGACCGGAGCAGCCGGCGCGTCCGGGACCGCGGTGGCACAGGCCGGCGCAGGCGCCGGCGGGCAGACCCACCGGCGACCGCTGGACGGACCCACCGCCCAGGCGGAGGAGCCCGGGACCCAGGCGGAGGAGCCCGGGCCGCGCGCCGTCACGTGCCCCGCCCGGCGAGGTTCCGAACACCGTTCCGGTGGGTGAGCCCGCGGGCGTCGAGATCACCGAGGGGCGGGCCGCCCGGGTCGGG
>DATLRE010000207.1:0-1039 GCA_035534835.1 Acidimicrobiales bacterium | reverse complement strand
ATGTACGGCGTCAGCCTCGACGGAGGGCTCGCCGACGAGGCGTGGGTGGACCCGTCGTGCGCCGTCCCGCTCCCCGACGGACTGGCGATCGAGCACGCCAACCTCGTCGAGCCGCTCGCCGTGGCCCTGCACGGGATCCATCGCTCCGGGGTCGTCGACGGGATGCGGATCCTGGTACTCGGCGCCGGGCCGATCGGGCTCTGCGCGATCGCCGCGGCCCGCCACCTCGGCGCTGCGGTGGACCTCGAGGGCCACCGGGCGACGCGCCTCGCCGCCGGCGAGCGGCTCGGTGCCTCGATGGCCGTGGGTACGGACTACGACGTGGTGCTCGACGCGGCCGGCACCCAGAGTTCGCTCGACCGGGCGACCGAGGCGGCCCGGCCCGGTGGGACGATCGGCATCCTCGGCACCTACTGGAGTCCCGTGGAACTCGGCCTCGCCTTCCAGATGAAGGAGCTCACCCTTCTCCCGTCCTTCACCTACGGTCACCACCACGGCGTCCAGGAGTTCGCCGATGCGACCCAGGTCCTCCGTGCCACGCCCGACCTACCCGACGCGCTTGTCACCCATCGATTCGGACTGGACGAGGCGGCCGAGGCCTTCCGCGTCGCTGCGGACCGGGACGAGGACCCGATCAAGGTGGTCGTGCACCCGTAGGAGCGCTGTCCCGGGAGGCCCGACAGGCGCACCCCGGGGTGCAGGCGATGGTGCCGGACGACCCTAGTCCGGGGCGCGCCGGCGGCCGTACGGTCGAATTGATGAGGACCGATGGGGCAGATCGGGATCCTCGTGCCACTCCAGCGGCGGGGTCGGGTACGGAAGGTCCGACCCGCTCGTCCCGAGGCCGGTTGTCACCCGCCCGCCGCCGCCACGTCGACGGCAGACTGGCCCGGGCCCAGGAGACCCGGCGCCTCCTGGTCGAGGCCCTCCTGGCCCTCGTCGACGAGGGCGCCACGGCACCCACGACCCGCCAGGTGGCCGAGCGCGCGGGGGTGTCCCTGCGGATCGTATTCCACCGCTTCCGCGGCACCCAGGGCCT
>DATLRE010000206.1:0-5760 GCA_035534835.1 Acidimicrobiales bacterium | reverse complement strand
GCAGCCGAGGAAGTCGGCCTGCATCTGCTCGGGCGTCCCGAAGAAGGTGACGTTCTGACGGGCGTCCCCGTCGTTCAGGACCTCGTAGCGACCGGTGTACTCCGGCAGTCCCGACAGGGTGAAGTGCATCTGGAAGTAGAGGGCCCGGTGGTCGATGGCATCCACCCGCCGGACGAATTCGTCGGGCAGGCCGTCCCGGCCCACGAGCTGGTCGACGGTGGCCGTCGGGTCCAGGTTCGACACGACGACCGGTGCGCTGATGCGCTCGCCGTCGCCGAGGACGACCCCGGTGACCCGGCCCGCGTCGGTGGTGATCCCGGCCACCTTGACGTGGCGCCGGAGCTCGCCGCCCGCCTCCTCGAACCGGGCGAGCAGGTGGTCGGAGATCGTGCCGATCCCGCCCTGCACCTTGGACATCGTGACGTCGCCCGGCGTGGCCATGGCGAAGGCCAGGCACATGGCGCTGCCCGGGTCGAACGGCCCCCGGAAGGTCGAGTTGACGGCGAGGAAGGCGAGCATGCCGCGGACCTGGGCATGGGCGACGCGGTCGGGCAGGTGCCGGTCCACCACGTCCATGACGCTGCCGAACAGTGCGGTGCGGATGCCCTCGCGCTCGGCCTCGTTGGTGGCACTGGCGAACATCTCGTCGAGTGACCGCGGCGGGGTGCGGACGTCGAAGCGGCCCATGGCCCGGGCCGGCGCCTCGGCCCACGCGGCGACCTCCCCCATCCCGAGCACGGCGTCGAGTCCGAGCCGCTCGTTCAGGTGCTCGAAGAGCCGGTCCGGATTGCTGTACAGCAGCAGCGGCTCCTCACCCCCCGGGCCGATGCTGACCGACTGGACCTCGGGCTCGTAGATCGGGCAGGCACCGAGGTCGAGGTCGTCGTAGATCTGGGTCGGAACGGGGAACTGCACCGAACCGGCGAGTTCGAACCGGTAGCCCCGGACCAGCTCCGTGGTGGTGGCCATCCCGCCGATGAAGTGGTTCTTCTCCAGGCACAGGACGCGCATGCCGCCCCGGGCCATCACCAGCGCGGCGGTCAGGCCGTTGTGGCCGGCCCCCACGACGATGGCGTCATAGTCGGTGTGCGTCACTCGGTTCCCCCCGGGTCGGTGGCGTTGCGGTCGTCGGACGTGGTGGTCCGGTGGTCCGCTCGGTCAGGGGCGACGGCCGGTCAGGTCCAGCAGTCGCTGCTGCACCGTGGCGTCGTCGCCGACGTCGCCCGACGGACCCTCGCCGAACACACCGACGGTGCCGATGAACGGCTCCATCGGCAGCATGCTCTCGTAGACCACGACCGCCAGGTCCTCGGGCAGACCGGTGTCGGCGCCGATGGCGGTGGCCAGGTCCCAGGCGTGGAGCGTGAGGTCCCCGGTGCGGAACCCGAGGAGCTGCGACGCCGGGACGTCGCCGATCGGATGGTGCACGACGGCATCCCAGTCGGTGACGGTCCGCATGTGGGCCATCTGCGCGTCCACCGCCGCCCGGCACGCGGTGACCGGGTCGTCCCCACCGAACTCCCGGTCGCGGAAGGCGAGGGCCTCGGCCTGGCTGGCCCCGTCGACCAGGGCGATCGCCATCTCGCTCCCCATGCCCACGTGTTCGATCAGCGCGGCGACGTCCCACTCGTCGCACGGGGTGGGCCGGTGCAGCTGCGCGTCGCCGACCTGGGCGAGGACGTCGACGAACGTGGAGGTGGCCAGGGCGAGCGCATCGAGGGGATCCATGGACCAGAACCTATCCGGCGGTCCCGGCCCGTGCGCACGCCCGCCGGCCTCAGGCGATCGACGGCACCGTCGCCAGCCCCTCGGCGAAGCGGGCGTCGGAGACCTCCTCGTCCACCATGCGGCCGCTCAGGTACGAGTCGTAGGCGGCCAGGTCGAAGTGGCCGTGGCCGCACAGCGCGGTCAGGATCACCTTCTCCTCGCCGGACTCCTTGCACGCCAGTGCCTCGCGCACGGCCGCGGCGATGGCGTGGGTCGGCTCGGGTGCCGGGAGGATCCCTTCGGTGCGCACGAACTGCATGGCCGCCGCGAAGCACTCGGTCTGCGGGACGGCGATGGCCTCCATCATCCCGAGCTCGTAGATGTGCGAGATGAGCGGGGCCATGCCGTGGTAGCGGAGGCCGCCGGCGTGGATCGGGTCCGGGATGAAGTCGTGGCCCAGTGTGTGCATCTTCATCAGCGGGGTCATGCCGGCCGTGTCGCCGAAGTCGTAGGCGTAGACGCCGCGGGTCAGCGACGGGCACGACGCCGGCTCCACGGCCCGGATGGTCGGGTTCATGGTGCCGGCCATCTTCTCCCGCAGGAACGGGAAGGCCAGGCCGCCGAAGTTGGACCCCCCGCCGGTACAGCCCACCAGGAGATCGGGTGCCTGCTCGCCGGCCTTGGCCAGCTGCAGCAGGGCCTCCTCGCCGATGATCGTCTGGTGCATCAGCACGTGGTTGAGCACGCTGCCGAGGGCGTACCGGGTCTCGGGGTCGGGTGCGGCCACCTCGACCGCCTCGCTGATGGCGATGCCGAGCGAGCCGGGGTTGTCGGGGTCGGCTTCGAGCACGGCACGACCCGCGGCCGTCAGATCGCTCGGCGACCGGTGGACCTCGCCGCCGAACGCCTCCATCATGAGGCGGCGGTACGGCTTCTGGTCGTAGCTGGCGCCCACCTGCCAGATCTCGCACTCGAGGCCGTAGAGCGCGCAGGCAAAGGCGAGGGCCGTCCCCCACTGGCCCGCGCCCGTCTCGGTGGTCAGGCGCTTCACGCCGGCCTTGGCGTTGTAATAGGCCTGGGGAACCGCCGTGTTCGGCTTGTGCGAGCCGGCCGGCGAGACGCCCTCGTACTTGTAGTAGATCCGGGCCGGGGTGTCGAGGGCCTGCTCCAGCCGGCGGGCCCGGAACAGCGGGCTGGGCCGCCACTGCCGGTACACGTCGAGGACGGCGCCGGGGATGTCGATGTACCGGTCCTGGCTGACCTCCTGGAGGATCAGGTCCAGGGGGAACAGCGGGGCGAAGTCGTCGGGGCCGGCCGGCTCGAGGGTGCCCGGATGGAGCGCCGGCGGGGGTGGCGAGGGGAGGTCGGGCACGATGTTGTACCAGGCCGTGGGCATCTCGCTCTCGTCCAGCAGGTACTTGTGCTGGTGGACCGTCTCGTCGATCGCCATCGTGGCTCCTCCTTGTACTCGGTCCGAGTACGTTACCGACGAACCGGGCGCGCCACCGGACGCCCGGCCGCCCGCACCCCGGTGCCGACCGGGGACGTCAGGAGACGAACGGGTACCGGTCCGCCCACGGGTCGGCCGCCTCGAGCTGGGCGGCCACCCGGATCAGGCGGGCGTCCTGGAACGCACCGGCGACGAGCTGCACACCCACCGGCAGTCCCGACGGCGAGACGTGCAGGGGCAGGCTCACCGCCGGCTGGCCGGTGATGTTGAACAGCGCCGTGAACGCCGCCATCGCCACGATCTCCATCGGCGGGAAGTCGGGCTGGGCGTGGACCTGGGCCAGCAGACCCACCGCGGGCGGCTCGATCGCCATGGTCGGGGTCAACAGCAGGTCGAACTCGTCGTCGAACCGGGAGAGGATGTCCCGCGACTGGAGCTGCAGGGCGGCCAGCGAGTGGGCATAGCCCAGACTGTCGAGGGCGCGTGCCGCCTCGAGCGCCGCCCGGTTGTGGGGCTCGATGCGCTCGGGGTCGAGCCCGGGGTACCCGGCCATGCCCGAGTTCATGAGGTTCAGGAAGTCGCCGAGCCCGGCCGGGTCGAAGAGATCGGCGTCGAGGTGCACCACGTGGTGGCCGAGGGACTCGAGCACCGTGGCGGCATGGTCGACGGCGGCCAGCGGCTCGGGCTCCACCTCGACGCCGAGGGCGGACACGGTGTTGACGGCGACCCGCAGCCGGCCCGGGTCGGCGCCCACCTCGTCGGCGAAGGGGCGCGTCTTGGGCGGCGGACTCCACCAGGCCATCCGGTCGGGCCTGCTCAGTGCGTCCAGGATGGCGGCCGTGTCGGCCACGGTCCGGGTGACGACCCCCTCGGTCGACATGCCGGCCCAGTGCGGGTACAGGTCCGGGACGCGCCCGCGACTGGGCTTGTGGCCGACCAGCCCGCAGCACGACGCCGGGATCCGGATGGAGCCGCCGCCGTCGCTGGCGTAGGCGGCGGGGAACATGCCCGAGGCGACGGCGGCAGCCGCTCCCCCGCTCGACCCGCCCGGCGTGTGCCCGGGGTCCCACGGGTTGCGGGTGGCGCCGAAGCGCAGGTTCTCGGTGACGCTGATCGATCCGAACTCGGGCGTGTTCGTCCGGCCGCACAGGACGAATCCGGCGTCGACGTAGGCCTGGGGTGCCAGCTCGGTCACCTCCTCGGGTCCGTCGTCGGTCCCCCACGAGCCGTTGGTGTTGGGCTGTCCGGCCACGGGCACCAGGTCCTTGATCGGGACGGGCACTCCGGCAAAGGGCGGGAGGTCGTCGGCCCCGGCGGCGATGCGCTCGCCGAGCGCCCGGGCCTCGGCACGGGCCTCGTCGTCGTTGCGCCAGATGACGGCGTTGAGCTGCGGGTTCCGGTCGTCGACCCGGGCCAGGCAGGCCTCCAGCACCTCGAGCGGACTGACGTCCAGGGCCCGGATGGCGGCGGCGGTGTCGATGGCGGAAGCGTGCTCGTCCATGGGGCAATCGTAGGCGAAGGGCAGCGCCGTCGACCGGTCGGACGGGTCCGGGCGCCCCCGGTCCGTCCGGTGTGCCACGGTGGGACATGGTCGCCTACGAGCGCTTCGCCGCCTTCTACGACGCCGTCATGGACGACCCGGGTCCCCGCGCCGCGCGGGTGGATGCCGCCGTCCGGCGCTACCGGCCGGAGGCCGCGGAACTGCTCGAGCTCGGGTGCGGGACCGGGTCGATCCTGGCCCGTCTCACGACGGGTGCGGCGCTGACCGGGCTCGACCGGTCGCCGGCGATGCTGGCGGTCTGCGCGAAGAAGGTGCCCGGAGCGCGCCTCGTGGAGGGGGACATGTCCTCGTTCGACCTGGGCCGGCGGTTCGACGTCGTCGCCTGCGTGTTCGACTCGCTCAACCACCTGTTGGACGTGGCGTCGTGGGCCTCGCTCGTCGAGTGCGTGCACCGTCACCTGACCGACGGCGGGCTCTTCGTCTTCGACGTCAACACCGTGGGCGAGCTCCGACGGCTCGGCGACGACCCGCCCTGGGTCTACGACTTCGCCGGGGGGACGGCCGTCATCGACGTCGAGTACGCCGAGGGGGACGCCGGCCTGGCACGCACCGACTGGGACATCCGGATCTTCGAGCGGGTGACGGCCAACCGGTTCGAGCTGCACCACGAGCGCATCGGCGAGCTGGCGCTGCCGCTCGACCGGGTGCGCGAACTGGTGGCCGACGGGTTCGAACTGCTGGAAGAGCTCGACGACGACGGGCTGGCGGCCACCGACGACTCCGTCAAGGCCTACTACGCGACCCGGCGGAGGGACGGAGCGGACCCGAGGCGTCAGCCCCCGGGCCAGAGCCGGTCGCGCAGCCCGGAGGCCCGGGCCACCGGACGACCCACGGCCAGCCGGATGATCTCCTCGGTGGCCACCACCGTCACCTCGGGCTTGCCCCGGGTGACCGCCGTGTAGAGGAGTTCGCGGGTCAGGATCGGCGAGTCCACGGTGGGCAGGGCGACGACGGCATGGCCGAATTCGGAGCCCTGGCTCTTGTGGATCGTCATGGCCCACCACGGCTCCCAGTCCCCGAGTCGGGCCGGTGCCAGCATGCG
>DATLRE010000205.1:0-8950 GCA_035534835.1 Acidimicrobiales bacterium | reverse complement strand
GACCATGTCGCCGACCCGTCCGAGGATGGGGGTGAAGATCGACGCCGACAGGAGGAAGGCGGTCAGCACCCAGGTGACCGTGTTCTGGTTCGTGTGCAGGTCGTGCTGGATGGTGGGGAGCACGGGGGACACGAGCGACTGCAGGAGCGAGTAGGCGATCGTCCCGAGCAGCAGGACGGCGAAGGTGACCCTGTAGCTGGACCGCGTGGTGGATCGGGACATGGGGCTCCGGTGGGCGAGGCGGGTCGAGGTGGGTCGAGGGGGGCGAGGCGGGCGAGGACGGGCCGACCCTATCGGGAACCGTCCGGGCCTCGGGCCCGCGGGCCACGCCACCCGGTCGACGGACTCAGCCGGCCCGCACTACGGGAACGGGACTGTCCACCTCGACCGTCCCGTCCGCTTCCGCGGTCACGGTGACCGGACCGTGTGGGGTGGGCACCGTCGCCCGCGCCCACTCGAGGCCCCCGAGGGCGGGCGCCACCCGGACGGACCGATAGCCCGGTTCCGCCGGGGTGATCCCGAGGGTGTGGACGATCAGGTCGCGGGTCGGCGTGGACGACCAGCCGTGGCAGCGGGTGCCGCCGACCCAACACTCGGGCCAGGTCGTCTCCCCGGCGTCGAGGAAGACCTGCCAGTCCCGGCACTGGTCCGCCACCAGGTCGGGCCGGCCGGCCCGCGCCAGTCCATCGTGCAGGACGTAGCGGAAGAACGGCTCGGTGGCCACCATCTGCTCGTCGACGTCCCACACCGGCTCGGGGTAGCCCGTCACCAGGTGCGCAAAGCCGCTCGAGTCCCCGTCCACCGTCACCGAGTCCATGACCCACGAGTGGCGGACCAGGCGCGACCGGTCGGTCAGGCGGGCGATGACCGCGTCCCGGCGCTCCTCGGGAACGAGACCGGCGGCCAGGGCGGCGGCGCCACCGTGCTGGGCCGCCTCGGGCCGGCGGGAACCGTCGACCCGGTGGTCGACGTAGACGGCACGTTCGGGGTCGTAGAAGGTGTCGAAGGCGCCGCGGACTCCGACGTACCGGGCGCGGGCCCACGCCGCCGTGCCCTCGTTCCCGAGCCACGCCGCCATGTCGGCGAGATCCTCGAGGGCGCGTGCCCACAGTGCGTTGAGCACCGACGACGTCCCTGCGGCGTAGACGCTGGCCCAGTCGAGCAGCACCCATCCCGACACGTCGTGCAGGAGTCCGTCGGCGCCCAGGTAGGACTCGAACCACCGCAGCGTCCGCTCAGCGACGGGCAGGAGCTCACCGACCAGTTCGCGGTCGCCCGTGTAGCGGTAGAGGTTGTGGAGGGAGCGGACCCAGTGGAGGGACCAGTCGGGGACGAACGTCCGGTCGTCGGACCAGAAGTCCGAGGCGGGCGCCATGGCCAGCATCCCGTCGGAGCGGGCCGAGGCGGCGAGCTCGGGGTGCCAGCGGGCCATCGACCAGTCGGGGTTCGCGACCAGGTCGACCATCTGGTGGACGACGGAGTCCCCGGTCCAGGCGCGCTGCTCGCGGGTCGGGCAGTCGACGTAGGCATCGAGTGCGCAGAGGTCGACGGTGCGCAGGCCGACGGCGTGGATCCGTTCGAGGAGGTGGTCCGAACAGGCGAACGAGGCCCCGTCGGGCCGGGGGCGGTGGCGGTCCTGGACCGACAGGGCGACCGAGGGAAGGGGTCCCCCGTCCGTGCGCACGCTGGCGTGCAGGAACCGGGCCCCGAGGACGTCGAACGTCTCGAACCGCTCCGTCCCCCCGCCACGGCAGACGTAGCGGAAACCGGCGTGCTGGCCGAGGGGGGCGAGGCCGCCGGCGTCGTCCAGGTGTTCGGCCGCGGCCACGTCCACCGTGGTCCCGCGCTCGGCGCCGGCGACGTCGAGGACGACGGTGCCCGCCGCGATCCGGCCGAGGTCGAAGGCCACGCGCCCGACGGTGCCTTCGACGGCGTCGGCACCGGCGCGTTCGTCGGCGAGTACCTGGCGCACCGGGTCGTCGACCGGCGCGGCGCGTGGACCGGGCCGGGGCCCGTCGGCCTCGGCGGCGTGCCGGACCCCGCCGGGGAACGCCCGGCGGACCGGGGGGAGGAGCATCCCGAACGGCTCGCTGGGGGGATGGACGTCCCCCGTGGACCCGGTGTGGACCGGCGCCACCTCGACGACACGGCGCCATCCGGCGGCGTCGAATCCGGCGGACTCCCAGCCTACGGGGTGCCGCGTCGCGTCGAACGACTCCAGCGGCAGGCAGGCCACGTCACCCGGGACGGGCACCGGTGACCAGGCGTCGCCCGGTGCGCACGACCACGACCGGTCGCTCACGACCCAGTCGTCGTCGACCGCTGCCTCGAACACGAGGCACCCGGCGCCGAGCGAGTAGGTGGGCGGGACCGGCGTCCACCACGACGTGGCCTCGCCGAAGCGCCGTGCGGTCACGGCGAGGACGTTCGTCCCGGCCTGCAGGACGCCGGTGAGGTCGACGACGTCGTAGTGGGCCCGTCGGGGATCGGATCGGACCGGCCCCCGGGCCACCTCGGTCCCGTTGACCACGAGGACGTAGCGCCCGTCGACCCACAGTCGGCACACGGCGCGGGTGGGTTCGGTGTCGAGCTCGAGCACGCGACGGAACAGGGCGACCGTGTCGACCGGATCATCGACGACGGGGCGGGTGGCGGTCACGGCCCGGATGGCCGGCCGCTGGTGCCAGATCCACCTGCCGCGCCACCTCGGACCGAAGGGTTCGGGATGGGACGGCCGCATGCGCGCACCCTAGCCCCGGGTAACGTGGCCCGTGCCGCCGGGTGACCGCTACCGGGCGCCGGACGAGCGGCGCGGGAAGGGAACGCTGGTGTCCGACAAGCCGACGTGGACGTTTCTCACCAACCACGCCCACGTGCTGGTGTGCATCGCCGAGGAGCCCGACATCCGGGGCCGGGAGGTCGCCGAACGCGTCGGGATCTCCGAGCGTGCCGCCCAGTCCATCATCGCCGGCCTGGTGGCCGACGGGTACGTGACCCGGCGTCGCGAAGGTCGGCGCAACCGCTACACGGTCCACGAGCGCTCGCCGCTCCGCCACCCGATCGAGTCCGACCACACCGTCGGCGACCTCCTGGTCATGCTCGGCCGGCTCCGACCGCGGCCGGCCGGTAGGGTGCACGACGAGCCGGGCGAGGGCGCGGCGACCGCCGTCGGGAACCAGGAGACACCATGACGTTCGCCCACCGCACCGAGGACGTCGCCTAGCTCGTCGAGGCCGCCGGGATCGCCTGAGGCCGCCCGTCGGTCGCGCCCCCCACCGTGTCGGCCCACGGGCGGAGCACCGGGCGACCCGGGCGGGAGCTACAGGATCCTGCGGAAGATCCGGGCCTTGCGGTCGGTGAAGGGCGGATAGGCGAGCGAGGGGTCGACGGCGGTTCCCCGGGCCAGCACGGGCTTCCGGTGCTGGAACAGGCGGACGCCCGACTCGCCGTGGTAGCCACCCATGCCGCTCTCGCCCACGCCCCCGAACGGCAGGTGCGGGTTGGTGAAGTGCAGGATGGTCCCGTTGACGGTCACGCCGCCCGAGGCGGTGCGGGCCACCACGTCGTCGACCACGGCCTTGTCGCCGGCAAAGACGTAGAGGGCGAGCGGGTGGTCCCGGTCGTTGACGAAGTCGACGGCGGCGCGTGCCGATCCCACGGTCAGCACGGGCAGGAGCGGACCGAAGATCTCTTCCTGCATGAGCGGTGACGACGGGTCCACGTCGACCACCACCGTCGGTGCGATGTAGCGCTCGGACGCCACGGTCCGGCCCCCCACCGCCACCGTGCCCCCCGCCAGGAGTGCGGTCAGGCGATCGAAGTGCCGGTCCGAGACGATGCGCCCGTAGTCGGGGCTGGCGTGGGGGTCGTCGCCGTAGAAGGCGGTGATCGCCGCGGACAGCTCGTCGAGGAACGCCTGGCGCACCTGTTCGTGGACGAGGACGTAGTCGGGGGCGATGCACGTCTGCCCGGCGTTCATCCACTTCCCCCAGGCGATCCTGCGGGCCGCGACCCGGAGGTTGGCCGACGCGTCGACGATGGCCGGGCTCTTGCCCCCGAGCTCGAGGGTCACCGGCGTGAGGTGCTTGGCGGCGGCGGCCATGACCACCCGACCGACGGCGCCGTTGCCCGTGTAGAAGATGTGGTCGAAGCGCTGGGCGAGCAGTTCGGTCGTCTCGGGGACGCCGCCCTCCACCAGGACGACGGCCGACGGGTCGAGGTAGCGGGGGACCAGGCGCCCGAGCAGGGCGGATGTCGCCGCCGAGATCTCCGACGGCTTCATCACCACGGTGTTGCCGGCGGCGATGGCCCCGGCCACCGGCGCCAGCAGCAGCTGGACCGGGTAGTTCCACGGGGCGATGACCAGGACCACGCCGAGCGGCTCGGGCACGAGCTTGGACCGCGCCGGCAGCGTGACCAGGGGCGAAGCGACCCGCTTCGGCCGGTTCCACCGGGCGAGGTGCCGGCGCATCGACTCGATCTCGCTCAGCACGAAGGCGATGTCGGTGATGAACCCCTCGACGGGCGGCTTGCCCAGGTCGACCCGGAGTGCCTCGAGGAACTCCGCCTCGTTCTCCTCCAGCATGCGGGCGAGCTGCTCGAGCTGGCGTCGGCGCCACGCCAGGGGGCGGGTCACGCCCGACCGGTAGGTGGTACGCAGGGTCGCCACCGTGGAGGCGAGGGAGGTGGTGGGGGCGTCGGTCGTCGCGGTCATGCCACCAGTCAACCAGCAACGACGCCGCGGCCGTCCGCGGTGGACCGCCCCCGGGTTCCGGAGCGACGGTGTGGGCGTCGGGGGGCGCCGGGGGAGGCGCCGCGCTCAACCTCTGTGAGGCGGGTGCCGATAGTGCCAACCAGGCCCAGGGGGTCGAGCGGCGCGGGACGAGTCCGCCCGACGAGAGGACGCGATGGCACAGGGTCTCTACGCACTGGGGGCATGGACGTTCCGGCACCGGCGCATCGTCGTCGGCTTCTGGGTCGTCCTGCTGTTCGTCGTCGGCGGCCTCTCCCAGGCCTTCGCACGGCCGCCCAGCACGCAGTTCTCGATCCCGGGGACCCAGTCGCAGGAGGCGATCGACCTGCTCAACCAGAAGTTCCCGGCGGCGGCCGGGGCGTCGGCCCGGATCGTGTTCGCCGCCCCGACCGGCCACCGCCTGACGGAGCCGCGGCTCACGTCTGCGGTGGAGGCGACGCTGGCCCGGGTCAAGGCCGCCGGGCAGGTCGAGGCCGTGACCGACCCCTACGTCATGAGGACCATCTCCACCGACGGGAGGATCGCGTACGCCGATGTCATCTACGCCGTCCCCGTCGCCCAGATCTCGGACGCCTCCAAGGCCGCGCTGGAGGCCAGTGCGCGGCCCGCCCGCGCCGCCGGTATCACCGTCGCCTTCGGCGGTGGGGTGATCGCCCCTCCGGGGGCCAAGAGCTCCGAGGCGCTCGGCATGGCGATCGCCTACGTGGTGCTGACCATCACCTTCGGCGCCCTGCTGGCCGCCGGACTCCCCCTGATCCTGGCCCTGGTCGGCGTGTCGATCGGGATCCTGTCGGTCAACGCGCTCGGTGCCGTCGTCGACCTGTCGTCGACCGCACCGATCCTCGCCACCATGATCGGGCTGGCCGTCGGCGTCGACTACGCGCTCTTCATCCTGCACCGGTACCGCGAGCACCTGGCCGAGGGCTTCGAACACGCCGAAGCCGCGGCGCGGGCCACGGCCACGGCGGGGACGGCGGTGGTCTTCGCCGGCCTGACCGTGGTCATCGCCCTGACCGGGCTGGCCGTCGTGGACATCCCCTTCCTCACGGTGATGGGATTCGCCGCCGCCGGCACGGTGGTCATCGCCGTGGTGATCGCCCTCACCCTGCTGCCCGCGCTGCTGGGGTTCGCCGGGTCGAAGATCACGGCGCCGAAGCCCCGGCGTCGCGCCGGTGTCGCCGGACCGGGCGGACCTGCGCCCGCGGTGACGGCCAGCGCCCGATGGGTGCGGGTCGTGACCCGGCACGCGGTGGTGACCGTGCTCGCCGGGCTCGCCGTGGTGCTGGTGGTGGCCGCCCCTTTCCTCGATCTCCGGCTGGGACTGCCCGACGCCGGGGCCGCTCCGGTCGGGACCACCGCCCGCACGGCCTACGACCTCCTGACCCAGGGGTTCGGTCCCGGGTTCAACGGACCGCTGACCGTGGTGGTCGACGCACCCAACCGGGACAATCCCACCCAGGTGGCGGAGGCGGCGGTGGCCGGGCTGAAGCGGCTGCCGGACGTCCAGGCCGTGTCGATGCCGGTGCAGAACGCGGCCAAGGACGTGACGATCGTCAGCGTGACGCCGCGCAGCGGGCCGACCGCCTCGGGGACCAGCAACCTGGTCAACACCATCCGCGGCGCGGCGGCGAAGATCCAGCAGGCGACGGGCATCCGGGTGCTGGTCACCGGCCAGACCGCCGTCAACCTCGACGTCTCGGCCAAGCTCTCGAGTGCGTTGCCCGTCTACGTCCTCGTCGTGGTGGGCCTGGCCCTCCTCCTGCTGATGATGGTGTTCCGGTCGTTGCTGGTTCCGGTCAAGGCGGTGATCGGCTTCCTCCTCAGCATCGCCGCCTCGCTCGGCATCGTGGTGTTCGTCTTCCAGCAGGGCCACTTCGGCAAGCTGTTCGGCGTGACCGATCCGGGGCCGGTGGTGAGCTTCCTCCCCATCCTCCTGGTGGGCGTGCTCTTCGGCCTGGCCATGGACTACGAGGTCTTCCTGGTGATCCGCATGCGCGAGAGCTTCGTGCACGGCGCCGAGGCCCGCGACGCGGTCCGGAAGGGATTCGCCGAGAGCGGCAGGGTGGTGGTCGCCGCCGCCCTGATCATGATCTCTGTCTTCGGGAGCTTCGTGCTGAGCAACGATCTGGTCACCAAGTCCATCGGGCTCTCGCTGGCGGTCGGCGTGGCCGTCGACGCCTTCATCGTGCGGATGACCCTCGTCCCGGCGGTCATGGCGCTGTCGGGGCGCCGGGCCTGGTGGCTGCCGGGCTGGCTCGGTCGGGTGCTCCCCGCTGTCGACCTCGAGGGCGGGGACCTGCGACCGGGAGGAGGTCCGGCCGGGTCGGGCGGCAACTCGGGACCGGCCGGGTCCGGAGGGTCAGCTGGACCGGTCGGTTCCTCGGGGTCGGCCGGAGTCCATGTCGTCGACGGGCCGGCCGACGGGGCCGAATCGACCGGAACGCCGGACGAACGGGCCCTCAGCCGGCGCTGAGCGCGGGGTCCTGCTACTCCGGACGGAGTGACAGCGCCAGGCGCGGCACGACGAAGGACACGAGGAAGATCGGCAAGAACCTCTTTCCGGTGCACCGGAACGCGACGACCTGGCGCTCCGCCGCGTCGAAGGTCAGCGTGCGGCTCGAGTTCCGGCCGTTGCGGACCTGCAGGGTGTGTCGTCCGGCTTCGATCGGTAGCTCGATCGTGCCGTTCATTTCCACAGAGCCGGCACGCCCGCCGTCGACCAGGACGTCGTACGTACCACGACGGACCTCGACTCCGACCGACTTGTGCGTCAGCTTGAGAGTTGCCGGCATCTCCCGCCTCCCTTCTGTGTCGTGGGCACCAGTGATCGGCGCCGCCCGAGGACGGTTCCCTCGTACGGCGGTATGAGGCGCTTCGATCGAAGTCGTCCCAAGATTCAGAGAGGCTCATCGAAGGAGAGCAGATCCGAGGGTGGGAGATATTCGCCCGGTACGTCGTCGAGCCGCCGAAAGGCCTTGACGGAGACGACGTTGGAGATCGCCCCCTCGGCGACAGCGCACAGGGTGAACTCCTTCGCCTTCGCCCACAGATCAACGGCCTCCGTCCATCCTGACCGCACGTCCTCGAAGTCCAGTCGATCCACCCGCGCGACGAGGTGGTACGTCGCTCGATCGAACCCGGATCCGACGGTTCGGGCCAGCATGCAATGGCGATCCCCATCGTCAATCACATACGCGGTCGTGCGCGGATCGTCGCCCGGTGTTGCCCATCGGATCCGATCGTCATCGTCAGACATCGGGGGCTCGAGCCGGCTGTGCCTGAGGTACTTCATCGCCCAAAGTGGTGCAACGGGAATGTCGGACACTTCGTGGTCCGAGTCGAGAGGGGTCGACCTGTCGGGCTCCGAGATGATGGGCGGAATGCCGGCGAGCCCGGAGACTCCGAGAGGCCACTGTCGCTTCGCAGCGAGCGGATGGATAGGCGTGGGTCTGTCGTCATGATCGTCGACTTCGTCATCATCGACTGAGTCATCCGGGTTCGCCACGTCATCGACCTCCGCCAAATGCAATCCGACCACCCACGAGGCATGCGAGGGCAACGCTAGGAGCGAGGCCGAGAACCTGCAATTGACCGGGTAGCCGTCTGACTCGCGATCCGGGGGTGGACTGCTACGTCGATGCGCCGGGCACCCTTCTCTGTGACCCCGTCACACGCTGCCGAGTCGGCATCACATTCCGGCACTTGTGCTGCAGGTACCCGCACTAGCCTGACCCGTGGGAGCGGGGCCGGTTCCGACGGATTCGGGCCTACCTTTCCGCCCCCTTCCGCCCACGTAGCTCAGGGGATAGAGCGTCGGTTTCCTAAACCGTGCGTCGCAGGTTCGAATCCTGCCGTGGGCACTGTGTGATGTCTCAGGACATCGGAAACATGTGAATCTGCGGCCGGAGGCGAATCACGTTCGCTTCCGGCCGTTTGGTTTGCCCGTCGGCTGGTAGTCCCTGGTCGGATCCAGCACCAGTTCGCGGAGCAGTTCGCCGGTGGCGGCATCGACGACCCGGATGTGCAGATCCTGGACGAGCAGCATCACGGGGGTTCGGGCGTGGGCTCGGCCGACCCCTATGTGGTGGAGCCGGCCGTTGTAGCGGATGGTGACCGCCCCGGCGTCGTCGATCCGGTCCTTGCGGACCCGGCTGTGGGGCTCGGCGATCCGGCTCCCCGCCGTGGCCTTCGGACGGG
>DATLRE010000204.1:0-5692 GCA_035534835.1 Acidimicrobiales bacterium | reverse complement strand
TCGACCTCCTCGGGGAAGATCTTCTCGCCGCCGGAGTTGATCGACGCCGACCCGCGCCCGTGCACGGTGATGACCCCGTCGGGACCGATGGATGCGAGGTCGCCCGGCACGGACCAGCGGACCCCGTCGGCGTCGGTCGGGAACGTCGCCGCGGTCTTGGCCTCGTCCTTGTAGTACCCGAGGGGGATCCGTCCCGACCGGGCCAGCCGCCCGATCCGCCCGTCGCCGGGTGTCAGCGGACGGAGGTCGTCGTCGAGGACGGCCGTGTCCTCGCTCATCACGAACTTCGGTCCGCTGGCGCCCACCTCGACCGCGCCCTGGGCGCCGGCCTCGCTCGAGCCGAACCGGTCCATGATCATCGCCCCGGGCAACTGGGTGGCCAGCTCGGCCTTGACCGTCGCCGACAGCATCGCCCCGCCCGAGCCGATGACGGCGAGGGTCGACGTGTCGTAGGTCCCCGGGGGTGCGGCGGCCAGCGCCTCGGACAGCGGCCGGGCCATGGCGTCTCCCACCAGGGCCGTGGACACCACGCGCTCCTCCCCGATGATCCGCAGGATCCGGTCGGCGTCGAAGCGGTGCTCCGTGTAGAGCACCGCGGTTCCCGCCATCATGAAGGCGTTCCACATGGCCCACTGGGCATTGCCGTGCATGAGCGGCGCCACCACGAGCATGGGGATCCGGCCGCCCTCGTCGGTCGGGAGCCGGCCGGCGAGCTCGTCCGCCGTCGTGATCGGTGCCGCTCCCCAACCGCCGCCGCCCATGGCGGCGAAGAAGATGTCCTCCTGGCGCCACATCACGCCCTTGGGCATGCCGGTCGTGCCCCCGGTGTAGAGGACGTAGAGGTCGTCGGGCGAGCGACGCGTGTCGTCGCGGGCGTCCGGAGCCGCGGCCAGGGCGTCCTCGTAGCGGACCGGCGCCCGCCCGGTCGCCGCCTCGACCGGGTCGGGCGTCGCGGGCGTCCCGTCCTCCACGACGACGAGGTGCAGGGTCCCCTCGGGGGCGGCCCCTTCGAGCGCGTCCGCCACGAGCTGTCCGAGCTCACGCTCGTACACGAGGAGCTCGAGGTCGGCGTTGTCGACCACGTAGCGGAGCTCGGGGGCCACGTAGCGGTAGTTCAGGTTGACGGGCACGCAGCGGGCCTTGTAGCAGCCGACCATCGCCTCGACCCATTCGGCCCGGTTGCGGGCCAGGATCCCCACGTGGGACCCGGGCGCGAGTCCGAGGCCGGTGAGATGGTGGGCGAACCGGTTGGCCCGGGCGTCCAGCCCGGCATAGGTGAGGCGCACCGTGCCGGCCACGAGGGCGAGGCGGTCGGGAACCGTGTCCACGACGATCTCGAACAGGTCGGCCAGGTTGAATTGCCGGTTGCTCACTGCGTGACTCCCTCGTGTCGCCGACGGGGTCCCGCCGGCGGCGGGCCCTCCGGAGTACCGTCCTCGGCGGTCGGTAGCATGCTGCTCCGGAAACCCGAACGGTAGCCACTCCGGCCGCCGGCCCGGCACGCCACCGACCCGGCACACCGCCGACCCGGCACACCGCCGACGCGGAACGCCGCCGACCCGGCACACCGCCACCAGGACCGACCGAGCAGGGAGCACGCCCGTGACCGAACGCACCGCAGCACCGACCGGGATCGCCGGATACAACGCACTCGTGACGGGGGGCGGGAGCGGGATCGGCCTGGGCACGGCGACCCGCCTGGTGCGCGACGGGGCCCACGTCACCATCTGCGGCCGCACCGAGGAGAAGCTGGTCGCGGCCGTGGCCGAGCTTGAGGCCGCGGCCGCCGCCGGGGCGATCGGCGGCCCGGTCGGGACCGCCCGCTACGTCGTGGCGGACGTGACGGTCGAGGACCAGGTCGCCGCCGCCGTGGCGGAGGCGGCTTCGCCCCGGGGGCACCTCGACATCCTCTTCGCCAATGCCGGCGGGTCGTTCCACATGGGCCCGATCGCCGCGGCCGACGTCGACGCGGTGCGCTCCACGGTCGACCTCAACCTGATCGGTACCTTCCTGTGCCTGAAGCACGGCGCCCCGCTGATGGCGGCGGGCACCGGTCAGGGGGTCGACGGCGGCGAGGCCCCGGGCGGCTCCTTCATCGGCATGTCCTCGGGGGCGGGGCACTTCCCCCACCGGTACCTGTGGGCCTACGGTGCGGCCAAGGCCGGCATCGACATGCTCTGCAGGTCCGCGGCCGAGGAGCTCGGCCACACCGGCCTGCGGGTCAACACGGTCCAGCCGGGCATCATCGACGACGAACTCATGTCGTTCATCACCGCGGGGGGACCGCTCCTCGACGACTACCTCGAGGGGATGCCGATCAGCCGAGTGGGAACGGTCGAGGACGTGGCCGCCGCCGTGCGCTACCTCGCCGGTCCGGAGTCGACGTGGATCACCGGCGTGGCCTTCCCGGTCGACGGGGGCCACCACCTCCGTCACGGTGCGAATTACGGGCTCCTGTTCGGGGAGTGACGGCCCGGCGGCGGACCCACGCGGTCGGGCCCGTTGACCGGAGCGCCTGCGTCTGGGCCCGCCGTCGGCCCGCGTCCGACCTGCCGCCCGCCGGTAGTGTGGCGCGATGAGCGGAGCCGGGACACCGGGCGCAGGTCCGGGCGTGGGACGGACCGGTCCGGCGGACGCCCGGCCGGAAGCGTCGGCTCGCGTCGGCGGCCCGGATGCGATCGAGGGGCCCGACCGCACCGCACCCTCGGGACGCCTGACCGGTGGCGAGGCCATCCGCGCCCACCTGACCCTGGTCCTCGGCCTCGCACTCTGTGCGGTGGCATTCTGGTTCGAGATCCGACGGGCTCTCGGTGGAAACGGCCTCAGCTGGGCCTACGTGTTCGAGTGGCCGCTGTTCGCCGCCTTCGCCGTCTACATGTGGTGGAACGTCCTGCATGGGGACCGTGCCGTCCGACGCCGACGGGCGGCACGCCCGGGTCCGGCGCTCGATCCCCGCTATGCGGGGATGCTCGAGGCGTGGGAGGCCCACCAGCGCGAGCTCCAGGGCTCCCGGGCGGCGACGGAGACGGAGCCCGGGTCGGGTTCCGGCGGAGGGGTGGTCGGCACCGCCGGCGAGGGCGACGCCTCCGGCTGAGCGCAGGCGCGCTCGGTAGCGTTCGGGCGCACGGCACGGTGCACGGCGGGCCGACGGGACGCGTACTGCCGGGAGGTGGTTCGCCCTAGAGTGATGGCCGCCTGCGACGGTCGGACCCGCTCCCTGCGTGCGTCCTCAGGGCCGATCGCAGACGGTGCAGTGGAGGAGGCGTGGCTCACCGATGAACATGGGTCACGGGCTCCCTACGGACGACCCCACGGTGACTGCAGCGTTCCGGACGGCACTGGTCCACCAGTTCCTCGTCATCGTCTTCGTCGTGGCGGGGCTCGCCATCGTATGGAACACCGTCCGCACGGTCCGCTACCGCCGCGCCGTGGAGTCCGGGGCCACGGACGCTCCGGAACCGCTGACCTGGGAGTATCCGGAGCCGCCGGCCCGCCGATTGCTGCGGATCGCATTCGGCCTCCTCTGGATCTTCGACGGCCTTCTGCAGGCGCAGTCCTCGATGCCGCTCGGGTTGACCGGCAGCGTGATCACCCCGGCGGCGGCGTCCTCGCCGGGGTGGGTCCAGCACCTCGTCGCCGTCGGCACCGGTGTCTGGAACGGCCACCCGGTCTCGGCGGCGGCGTCGGTCGTCTGGATCCAGGTCGGGATCGGCCTCTTCCTGCTGGTCGCCCCGCGTGGCCGGTGGTCGCGTGCCGCCGGGCTGGCGAGCGCCGGCTGGGGCCTCGTGGTGTGGTCCTTCGGCGAGGCGTTCGGCGGCATCTTCGGTCACGGGGGCAGCTGGCTCTTCGGCTCACCCGGGGCGGTCGTCTTCTACGGCGTCGCCGGTGCCCTGGTGGCCCTGCCCGACCAGGTGTGGGAGTCCGACCGGATCGGACGGACGCTCGTGCGGGTGACCGGCGTGTTCTTCGTCGGCATGGGGGTCCTCCAGGCCTGGCCCGGACGGGGCTTCTGGTCCGGCACGGGCGGCACCCTGTCCTCCATGGAGACCCAGATGTCCCAGCTCAGCCAGCCCTCGGTGACAGCGTCCTGGGTGCGGGCGTTCGGGTCCTTCGACGTCCGGCACGGCTGGCTGGTCAACGCGGTCGTCGTCGTCGCACTCGCCGGGATCGGCGCCTGCTTCCTGACCGCCCGACCCTCGCTGGTCCGGGCCGGTGTGATCGCCGGATCGGTTCTCTGTCTGGCCGACTGGGTGCTGGTCCAGGACTTCGGGTTCTTGGGCGGCCTCGGAACCGACCCCAACTCGATGCTCCCGATGACCGTCGTCTTCACCTCCGGCTACCTCGCACTGGTCCGGCTCCCGGTCCGGGCCGCGGCATCGGCCACGGCACCCGCCGCGCCCGCGCCACCCGTCGCCGACCGGGTCCCGGTCGGTGCGGCGCCCCGGACCGGGGAATCCGAGGGTGCGGTGCCCGACGGCCCGGCCGGACCTGCACCGGCCGCGCCGGGACAGCGGCTGGTGGGCCTC
Source organism: Acidimicrobiales bacterium (assembly GCA_035534835.1). GTDB lineage: Bacteria > Actinomycetota > Acidimicrobiia > Acidimicrobiales > RAAP-2 > Bog-756. The sequence goes on along the minus strand of DATLRE010000204.1, from coordinate 1,166 downwards.
CATCCCTCCTATCTGCTCCGGAGTATCGCCGCGCTCGGCGCCGTCGCCGTCGTCCTCGTCGGCGCCGCCCCGATGGCACTGGCCGCCGCCAATTCGTCAGCCGACCCCATCGTCAACTCGGCGTTGAACGGCTCCCCGGACGTCGTCGACGCGCCGGCCCCGGGCTTCACGCTCAGCGACCAGTCCGGCGCGCCGGTCAGCCTGCGCAGCCTCGCCGGCCGGACGGTGGTCCTCACTTTCCTCGACCCGACCTGCACCTCCGACTGTCCGCTCATCGCCCAGGAACTGCGCGTGGCCGACCAGGAACTCGGGGCGGACGCGGCCAAGGTGGCGTTCGTGGCGATCGTCGCCAACCCCCTCTACACGTCGAGGGCGGCGACCACCGCCTTCGACCGCCAGGAGGGCCTGGACCAACTGCCCAACTGGAAGTTCCTGACCGGTCCCGTCGGCGAGCTGCAGCACGTGTGGAACGGCTACGGCATCCAGATGGCCGTCACGCCGGCCGGATCCATGGTGGCCCACAGCGATCTCGTGTTCCTCATCGACCGGACCGGCCGGCTCCGCGTGGTCCTGACGTCGGATCCCGGCGCCCAGGGTGACGCGGCCCTCCATTCGTCGTTCTCGTCGACCGTGAGCCAAGAGGTCCGACAGCTCGTCCGCTCGTGAGCCGCGGCACGGGCCGACGATCGGCCGCACTCGGCGGGGCGGTGCTCGGCGTCGTGCTGGCGTCGTGCAGCCCCCCGACTCCGGCCACCGACGTGTCCACCGTGCCGGCCGGACTGCCCCCGGCCCAGGCCCTGCCCGGATCGGGTGGAACCTGGGCGACGATGGCTATGGGTCGCACCGGCGACCCTCTCGACACCTTCGGCGAGGTGTTCTTCCGCCCGGGCTGTGCGCCCGGGAGCGGGTGCGCCGGTGGGGCTCCGTGGTCGCTCGTCACGCCGCCCGGCGTGGCCAGCAACGGCGGGATCATGATCGCCACGAGCCCGGACGGCGGGCTCGTGGCCGGCTTCGGTGTATCGCTCGACCTCCGGTTCTCCCCCCTGGCCGCGACGACGGACGCGGGATCCGCCTGGAGCGGCGGGATCCTGCCGGTGGCCCTGGCTGGCGAGGCCGACGCGCTGGCCGCCTCCGGGCCTGCCCACCGCCTGGCACTCGCCGCGCCG
>DATLRE010000203.1:0-10098 GCA_035534835.1 Acidimicrobiales bacterium | reverse complement strand
CCGCCGACCGGGTCGGGCAGGGCGGCGTCCACCGCCGTCTTGGCCCGGGCCACGGCCTCGGGCGGGAACGAGGCCACCCGGCGTGCCAGCGCGTCGACGAAGGGCCGCAGCTCGCCGTCGGGCAGGGCCCGGTTCACGTAGCCCCACCGTTCGGCGGTGGCGGCGTCCAGGTCGCCGCACCCGAGCACGACCTCGAGGGCCCGGCCCCGTCCCACCAGCCGGGCGAGCCGCTGGGTACCGCTCCCGCCCGGGATGATCCCGAGCGCCACCTCGGGCTGGGCCAGCACCGCCCGCTCCGACGAGGCGAACCGCATGTCGCACGACAGGACCAGCTCGCTGCCCCCGCCCCGGGCGATCCCCTCGAGGACGGCGATGGTGGCCTTCGGCATGGTCCGGAACCGGTCCACGACGGCCTGGAATCCCACGAGACCGGTGTGCAGCGACGTGTCGTCCGTGGGGAGGGCCTGGATGAGGGTCACGTCGGCGTGGGCGGCGAAGAACTCCGGGTCCGCCGAGTCGAGGACCACCACCCGGACCCCGGGGTCCGCCTCGAGCGCCCGGCCCACGGCGTCGAGCTCGAGGATCAGCTCGAGGTCCAACAGGTTGATCGGCGGGTGGTCCAGGGTGACCCGGGCGATGCCGCCGTCGAGTGCGACCCGGATCGTGCGGTAGTCGTCGTAGGGCATGGGCCGATGCTAGGGGTCCACCCCCGCCGGCCGCATCGACGACGACCGGGCGGTGGTCGGCGTCGGCATCGAGCGGCACGGGCGGGTCGCGTGTCACGCAAACGTCATGGTGACGACGGAGACTTCTACGTGGAGCGATCCTGCAGAGGCCGCCGGGCGATCCGGGCCATGACCGGAGGTACCCGTGGAGACACGTCGTCTCGAGTCGCTGTCCGACAACGTGTTCGCGGTCGCCATGACGCTCCTCGTGTTCGACCTCCACGTACCGAGGACGACGACCCGCGAGAGCCTGGGATCGTTCCTCTTCGAGCAGTGGCCGCACTACATCGGCTACGCGATCAGTTTCGTCGTCATCGCCCTCGTCTGGCTGCAGCACCACCGGGTGTTCCGGCATCTGGAGCGACTCGACGCCACCGTGTTCGTCTCCAACGTGGTGCTCCTGCTGGTCGTCGTGTTCCTGCCGTTCGCCACGTCGACACTCGCGTCGTTCATGGCCCAGAACCGCGACCAGCGCTCGGTCGCCGTGTTCTTCGGTGCGGTCCTGACCGCGGTGGCCACGTCCCTCGCCTGGCTGTGGTGGTGGATCGAGCACCACGAGGAACTGGCGCCCGTCGGGACGTCGGAACGGACGTTGCGCGTACTCCATCGGCGACTGCTCCTGGCGCCGGGTCTCTATCTCCTGGCGACCCTCCTGGCCGTGTTCAGCTCCACCGCCGGGGTCGGGGCCGATGCGGGGATCACCCTGATGCTCCTCTGGCTGCTGCGTCCCGGTGTCCTGTCGCCTCACGAGTAGCACCCGCGTCGGAGCGTCGCTGGGTCTATGCGCCGACCTCGGTCATGGCCACGTCACCGACGTCTGCCAGGCCCTCGGCGGCATCCTCGGCGAACGACCGGTGCACCTCCGACGGACCCGGACCCCGCATCCACGAGAACACGGCACCGACGAAGCACAGCACCGCGGCGAGGATGAACGCCAGGCGCAGGCCCTTGCCGAACGGCCCGGAGATCAGTTCCGGGAAGAAGCTGCGGCCGGTCAGGTAGGTGCCGTGGACCCCGGGCTGGGACAGCAGGTGAGCCCCCAGCAGCTCATGGATGGGATTGATCCCGAGGAAGGCGGCGAACAGGCTGCCGATCGGGGACAGGTGGGAGATCGACCGGGCTGCCGCCGCCGGCACCCCCTGGGCGGTCAGGCCTCCGAAGAGCGCATGGGGGAGCGCGGTGGCGAGACCGAGCGTGATGATGGTGAAGAAGAAGCCGATGGAGAGCACGCTGGCCGAGTTCTGGAAGGTGTTGAGCATGCCGCCGCCGGCGCCTCGCTGGTCGGCCGGGAGGCTGTTCATCACCGCGGAGGTGTTCGGGGCGGCGAACAGTCCGAGGGAGAGACCGACGAGCAGGAGCAGCAGGGCGAAGAGCGCGTAGGGGAAGTCCATGGGGAGCGCCTGGAGCCCGAGGAGGGCGAGACCGCTCCCGATCAGGCCGGCGGTGGCGAACGGCCGGGGCCCGAAACGGTCGGCCAACCTGCCCGCCAGGGGTCCGGACACGAAGAACCCGACCGTGAGCGGGATCATGTAGATGCCGGCCCACAGCGGGGTCCGCTCGAAGCTGTAGCCGTGGAGGGGCAGCCAGATCCCCTGGAGCCAGATGATCAGGATGAACTGGAGGCCGCCGCGGGCCAGGGCGGCCATCAGCCCGGCCAGATTGCCCATGGCGAACGCCCGGCTGCGGAACAGGTGGAGCTGGAACATCGGGTCCTCGACGTGGTGCTCGATCATCACGAAGCCGACGAGCACGGCCGCACCGCCGATCAGGGAGACCAGGACGAAGGGGCTGGTCCATCCCATGGTGTGGCCGCCGTAGGGCTGGAGCCCGTAGACGATGCCCGTGAGGACGGCAACGAGCCCGACGGCGAACGCGATGTTGCCGACCCAGTCGATGCCGGCCTTGATCCGGATGCCGTTGTCGTGCAACCGGAAGTGGGCCCATGCGGTACTGAAGATCCCGAACGGGACGGAGACGAGGAAGACCAGGCGCCACTCGACGGGCGCGAGCAGGCCGCCCAGCAGGAGCCCGAGGAACGAGCCGCCGATGGCGGCCACGCCGTTGATCCCGAGAGCGAAGCCCCGCTCGTCGGCGGGAAAGGCGTCCGTGATGATGGCGCTCGAATTGGCGAAGATGAAGGCACCGCCGACCCCCTGGCCGACGCGCATCACGATGATCCACAGGGCGGCACCGGATCCCGACATCCAGGTGACGGACAGCAGGATCGAGAACACGGTGAAGATGGCGAAGCCCAGCGTGTACATCTTCACCCGTCCGAAGATGTCGCCCACCCGTCCGAAGCTGACGACCAGCACCGAGGTGACCAGCAGGAAGCCCATCAGGATCCACAGGAAGTAGGAGGTGTTGCCCGGGGACAGCGGGTTCAGGCCGATCCCCCGGAAGATGTTGGGCAGGGCGATGAGGAGGATCGACGCGTTGATGGTCACCATCAGCGTCCCGATCGTGGTGTTGGTCAGGGCGATCCATTTGTAGTTCTCGGAATCGACGGCCGGCGGCATGCACGCTCCTCCCGGGTACCAACCTGTCGCGACCCTGGGGACGGGCCGGGACGATGCGTCCGCCAGGAACGCAGTAGTTGCTTGTTGGTAACTAACTATACTGGGCCCCGACAGTTGTCGTGCACGGTCCGGGTGCCGGCCGCGCGTCGATCGGACTCGGGGGAGGCTGGCCGCCATGGGCAAGAGCGCAACCGGCACGGACGGGGACAACCTCGACGCCATCGAGGAGGCGACCGGCCTCCGGGTGGCCATCGTCAGGATCCAGCGGCAACTCCGGACCCGTTCGGCGTCGGGCATGACCCCCTCCCAGTCCTCGGCACTGGCCCGGATCGAGCAGCACGGCCCGCTCCGGCCGGGGGCGCTGGCCGAATTGGAGGGCACGACGGCGGCGACGATGAGCCGGGTCATCGACAGCCTGTCGACCCTCGGCCTCATCGAGCGGGTGCCGGACCCGGTCGACGGACGGGCGAGCCTGGTCCAATTGAGCACCGAAGGCGGTGCCCTCGTCCACCGGTTGCGGGCCGTGTACACCGAGGCCCTGCGCAGCGCCCTGGCCGAGCTCACCCCGGCGGAGCGCAAGGTCATCCGCGCCACCATTCCGGTGATGGCCCGGTTGAGCGAGCTGCTGCAGGCGTCCGAGCACGACGAGGTCGGCTGACGCCCGAGGGGACACCGCCATCCCCCGCCGGGCACCTGGTGCCGGCCGCGTTGACGGTCGGGACCGGGCGTGCCACGATGCGCCGGCACCCCCTCGACGAACGATCGGAGCCCCATGTCCCGCCTCGAAGGCCGCCGTACCGTGATCACCGGAGCAGCCAGCGGCATCGGTGCCGGGACGGCCCGGCTGTTCGTGGCCGAAGGTGCCTCGGTGGTGCTCGCCGACCTCGAGGTGGACCGCGGCGAGCGCCTGGCCGCCGAGCTCGGCGACCGGGCCCGGTTCGTGGAGGTCGACGTGGCCGAGGAGGGTGCCGTCGAGCGGGCGATCGAGGAGAGCATCGGGACGTTCGGCGGCCTCGACGTGATCTTCAACAACGCCGGCAACCCGGGCTCGATCGGCCGGATCGAGGACATCGACATGGCGCTCTTCGACCGGACGGTGGCCATCCACCTCCGTGGCGTGTTCCTGGGCATCCGGGCGGCCGCCCGGGTCATGCGGCCCCAGGGCCACGGGAGCATCATCAACACCGCCAGCGTGGCCGGCCTGCGGGCGAACTACGGCGGTCACGACTACAGCGCGGCCAAGGCGGCCATCGCCCACCTGACCGTGACCGCGGCCAACGAACTGGGCGAGGACAACGTCCGGGTCAACGCCATCTGCCCGGGCGGCATCGCGACGTCGATCTTCGGCCGCGGGGCGGGTCTGGACGCCGACGCGGCCGAGTCCACGGTGGGGGTCATCGAGGCCGTGCTGTCCGACGTGGCCCCGATGAAGCGGTCGGGGCAGCCGATCGACATCGCCGAAGCGGCGTTGTGGCTGGCCAGCGACGCCTCGAGCTTCGTGAACGGTCAGGCCATCGCCGTGGACGGGGGTCTGGTGACCGGGCCCACCTACCGCAGCTCGCGTGCCCGTACCGAGTCGCTGGTGGGCGCGCTGGTCGAGGTGGCCGAGCAGGCGAAGTAGCCACGCCGGGGGAGCGGGGCCGGGGCGTGTCCCCCGCCGGTCCCCCGGTCCGGACGGTTCAGACGGTGCCGCCGCGGCGGCTCTCGACCACGCCGCCGATGACGGCCGACAGCCCGAGGGCGATGGCGATGGGTGCCATCCACAGCCCGAAGATGAAGGTCAGGGTGGCGAAGAGCGCAGCCATGCCGAGCAGGAACGGCCAGATGCTCGAGCCCGGGAACGAGTCGACGATCCCCGCGCCGTCGGCCACGCTGGCGTCGGGCTCGTCCCCCTCGAGGGGCTTCATCCGGGCGGACCACCACAGGTAGTAGCCGCCGGGCAGCAGCCCGAGCAGGGCCGAGCCCATGAGCATCAGGAACCCGGCGTCCTCGTAGCTGGTGAACCAGTAGACGAGGCCGATGATCCCGAAGAAGATGCCGATGACGGCGAGGAACGCTCCGTTGACCCTCATGACGACGCCCCCACGGTCTCCTTCTGCTCGTGCTCGCGGTGCCGCTTGTCCCCGTGGGACTCGTCCTTGCGGTGCTCAGGGTGGTTGTAGTCCCACGTCGGCCGTTCCGACCGGATGGGCGGCAGGTGGGTGAAGTTGTGGTGCGGCGGGGGCGAGGACGTGAACCACTCGAGCCCGCCCCCGTCCCACGGGTTGTCCCCTGCCGACACCGGCGTCCGCCACGACTTCACCAGGTTGGCGAGGAAGAACAGGAAGGAGAACCCGATGATCATGGCACCGACTGTCGAGAGCTGGTTGAGCCCGGTCCAGCCGTTGGTGGGGAGGTAGTCGGCGATCCGGCGGGGCATGCCCTTCAGGCCCAGCATGTACTGGGGCACGAACGTCACCCAGAACCCGACGAAGAGGAACCAGAAGTGCAGCTTTCCGAGGCGCTCGTCGAGCATCCGGCCGAACATCTTCGGGTACCAGAAGTAGAACCCGGCGAACCCGGCGAACACCGTGGTGCCGATCAGCACCTGGTGGAAGTGGGCGACCACGAAGTAGGTGTCGTGGGTCATGAAGTCGACCGGCGGCGAGGCCAGGAGCACGCCGGTCACGCCACCCATGAGGAAGGCGAACAGGAAGCCGATCGAGAACAACATGGGCGTCTGGAAGCTGATCTGGCCACCCCACATGGTGCCGATCCAGTTGAAGAACTTGATGCCGGTCGGGACGGCGATGAGGTAGGAGAGGAGGGAGAAGAACGGCAGCAGCACCACACCGGTGGTGAACATGTGGTGGGCCCACACGCCGGTCGACAGGGCGGCGATCGAAATGGTGGCGAAGACGATGCCCCGGTAGCCGAAGAGCGGCTTACGACTGAACACCGGGAAGATCTCCGTCACGATGCCGAAGTAGGGCAAGGCGAGGATGTACACCTCCGGATGCCCGAAGAACCAGAAGAGGTGTTGCCAGAGCACCGGCACACCACCTCCTTGGACCGAGAAGATGTGCGTGCCGAAGTGGCGGTCGCAGAACAGCATCACGACGGCGCCGAACAGCACGGGGAAGGCGATCAGGATCAGGATCCCGGTCACCAGCATGTTCCACGAGAAGATCGGCACCCGGAACATCGTCATGCCCGGCGCCCGCAGGTAGAAGATGGTGGCCACGAGGTTGACGCCGGTGAAGATGGCCGAGAACCCGGTGAGCCCGAGCGACATCAGCCACATGTCGGTGCCGGCGCCCGGGGAGTTGATCGAGTTGGACAGCGGGGCGTAGGCGACCCAGCCGAAGCTGGCGGCCCCGCCGGCGACCACGAAGCTGAGCGTCATCATCGACGACCCGCCCAGGTACAGCCAGTAGGACAGGGCGTTCAGGCGGGGGAAGGCCATGTCGGGCGCCCCGACCTGCAGCGGCACGATGTAGTTGGCCAGGCCGCCGAAGGCGAAGGGGCCGGCGAACAGGTACAGCATGAGGCTGCCGTGCATGGTGAACAGCTCGTTGTAGGTCTGGAAGTTCACCAGCGACGAGGTCGGGTTGGCCAGCTGGCCCCGGATGACCAGCGCCATGGTGCCGGAGATGAAGAACAGCACCAGCGACGTGATCATGTACGACTTGCCGATCACCTTGTGGTCGGTCGACGTCAGCCAGTTGAGGATGCCGGTGGGGCCGTGGTGCTCGTGCCCGTGCTCGTGTTCGTGGGTGTGCTCCACGGGGCCGTGGCCGCCCGGCCCGTGCGCGTCGGGGCCTCCCGGCTCCTCGGGCTCGATCCGTTCGGGGGACTCGATGGTGGTGGTCACAGGGAACCCTTCTTCGAGGAGGGCGCAGCCAGGGCGTTGGACGGGGTCACGTGGGTGTAGGCGGGCGGCGTGTTCGCGGCGTTCGGGGGCTGGCGCTGCAGCGTGTGCCCGTTGGCGACCTCACCGGTCAGCCACGTCTGGAACGCGGCCGGGGTGACCGCACGGACGCTGAAGAGCATTTCGGAGTGGTAGAGACCGCAGATCTGGGTGCACTGGCCGTTGTACGTGCCCGTGTGGATGATGTCGAGGTCGAAGACGTTGACGACACCGGGGAGGGCGTAGCGGCTGAAGTTGAAGTCCCGGACGTAGAACCCGTGGATCACGTCGTTGGAGACCAGGGTGACCTGGACGGTCTCGCCCGCCGGCAGGACCATCTGGGGACCGTGCCCGCCGGGGCCGTTGGTGACGTCGCCGGCGATCGACACGTTGTGGTCCGGGTAGTCGAACCGCCAACCCCACTGGAAGGCGGTGACCTTCACGTGCTCGACCGGGGTCCCGGTGGAGGTGACCGTGGCGTTGACGGGCACGGTGGCGTCGACGTTGTTCTCGGTGAGGACGGTGAAGAGGAAGAGGAAGGCCACGATCAGCACGGGGATGCCCGTGTAGAGGATCTCGATCGGGATGCTCTCGTGGAACTGCCTCGGCATCTCCTCCGAACGGCGGCGGTAGCGCAGGACGGTGAAGAGCATCAGGGCCGCCACGAAGACGCCGATGATGATGCCGGTCGTCATCATGCCCGAGTAGAGCTTGAACGTGTCCTGGCCCTGGGTGGTGGCCCCGCGGCTGGCGCCGTAGGAGGGGTACATGTTGCAGCCGCCGAGGATCAGCGGTGCGGCGATGGCCACGCCTGCGGCGGGGCGTCCCCAGCGTCGCCGTCGGGACGGCGTCGGGGTCCCGACGTCGGGGCCGTCGTCCCCGGGATCGCGTGCGGGCAGGGGCGTCGGGGATCCGTTTGTGAAGGCGTTCACGGGGGGAAGACTAGTGGGGACCGCCGGCAATTGAGAAGTTGAGAGGACCCGTCTCCGGGGGTCGTGAACGCCCAGGTCACAAGGGTGGGGATCCGGTTCCTGCCGGGGCCTGGCCGGGGCCTGGCCGGGGACGGGCGGCTCCGGCGGGGTCGGATCCCGGTCCGGACTCCCGGGCCGCCCAGGTGAAGACGCCCCGGGCCATCGTGGACGTCGCCGCCCCGGCGCGGCGGGTGAAGACGGTCCGGCGGGCCTCGGACACGGCCGGGTCGTCCGGGGCGGCCAGCCAGGCGAGCTCCACCAGGTGCCCGGCCAGGCGGAGGGCGCCCTCGTCCCCGCCGTCGCCGCCCGGCGTCGGGGCACGGGCCAGGAGCGCCAGGGCGCGGTCGGCCAGGGCGCCCGGGCCGCCGGACAGGTCGGCCAGTTCGCGGGCCAGGGCCCGCTCGGGCGCCGGCTGGAGCGTCGCCGGGTTCCCGTCCCACCAGCCGCCGTAGAGGCGCCAGACGCTCCGGACCACGAACTCGGGCTCGTCGTAGACGGGCTGCAGGTACGGCCGGGCCATCAGGTGGGCCGGCGGTTCGACCGAGTGGATGGCCTCGTCCAGGCGGGCGCCACCGTTCATGTACTCGAGGGTCTGGGCCACGAGCGACTCGAGCAGTTCGGCGGTCTCGGACAGTGCCTGGCGGATGCGTGCCCCGCCCATGATCGGATACCCGTGGCCGGGCAGGAGCACCTCGGGCCCGCCGTCCGCCAGGTCGTAGAGGGCCAGCATCCGGCGGAGTGCGGTGGCCCACTCGAGCGGGTACCGCTGGACCTTCTGCGGATTTCCGGCATTGGGCGAGGTCCAGATGAACAGGTCCCCCGTGCACAGCACCCGCAGGTCCGGAAACCATGCCCAGGCGTGGTCGTCGGTCTCGCCGCGGTCGTGGTGCAGCTCGGCCCGGACGCCGCCGACCTCGAGGTCCAGCCGGTCGCGGAACGTGCGGTCCGGGTAGCGGTACTCGGTCGGCCAGGTCAGGTCGTCGATGCCGAACTGGCGGCGGTTGACCACGGTGTTGTACCCGGCGGTCCGGATGTAGCGGTCGAACCGGGCCGACACCGCCTCGTGGGCCACGACCCGGGGCCGGGGCCGGCCGTGCGCCTCGGCGTCGGCCTCCCACCGGTGCATGCCGAAGACGTGGTCGATGTGGCCGTGGGAGTAGACGGCGGTGTGGACGTCCCGGTCGGTCCAGCCGCGCAGGGTCCGGTGCACCGCCCCCGACAGGAACTGGCTGCCGACGTCGACCAGGACCAGGCCGTCCCCGGTGGCGACGGCCGCGACGTTGGCGAACGACGGGACGAAGGCGACCCCGTCGGCGACCTCGGCCATCCCCGAGCCGAGGCTCGTGACCGGGTCGGCACCGGGGCCGCCTCCCTCCCACAGCCGCTCCGCGGTGGCCAGCACGTCGCCGGTGTCGGTCATGGGTTCCTCCGTCCTCCGGTGGCCGGCGGTCTCGCGCCGGGTCAGGTCGAGGGGCCTTGGGGCGGCTTCGGGCCGGTCAGCCTCCCGGCCAGCCGCCCCGCGCCCCGTAGCGTCCGCTTCACCTGTTCCTCGACCTGTGGCCGGTGCTCGTCGACGGCGCGCCGGCCCGCGGCCGCCGCGGCACCCGTCGTGCGGCCGGCCCGCCGCAGGGCCGACTCCGCGTCTGCGTCGTCGGGCGGTCCCGTGGGACCGGTCCCGGGGGTCGTGGGACCCGGCGGCGGGATGACGGTGGCGGTGGCGTCGATGACGGGCCCCCGTCCGGTGCGCCGGCCGGCCCGGGAGCGCCGGCCGGCGGTCGTCACGGTCCGGGTCGCCAGGAACACCACGGCGACGACCGCGCCCACGATCACCAGGAGGCCCTCGACGTCGGGCCGGAGCGCGGGGACGAAGGCGAGTGCGGCCAGCGTGAGTGCCGCGCCGGCGGCGAGCAGGACGTGCAGGCGCTGCCCGCACACCCGGACCACGCCGAGCGGTCCGTCGGCGGTGAGGGCCAGGAGACCGAGGACGATCCCGA
>DATLRE010000202.1:0-8916 GCA_035534835.1 Acidimicrobiales bacterium | reverse complement strand
CGAAGCCTCGATCGAGGAGATCGCCGACGCCGTCCTTGCCGCCACGGGAAAGCCGCAGTCGCTCAAGGAGATCGTCCCGGACCGACCGAGCCACGACCGGCGCTACCTCCTCGACTCCTCCAAGATCCGCAAGGAGCTCGGATGGGAGCCGATCGTCCCGTTCGAAAAGGGTCTCGCCGACACCGTCGCCTGGTACGCCGACAACCGGGCCTGGTGGGAGCCGCTGCGCGACCGTGCCCCTGTGGTCGAGGGCGCCTGGGAGGGTCCCGAGCCCGGCGCCGCCGGCCGGTGAACCGACCTCAGCGGGTACTCGTCACCGGAGCGAACGGCCAACTCGGTCGGGACGTCCGTGACGTACTCGCCGGAGCGGTACCCGACGGGGGCGTCCCCGCCGAACTGCTGGGCGGGACGCTCCTCCCCGCCGTCGAGCACGGGGACTTCGAGGTCCTCTCCACCGACATCGACAACCTGGACCTCGTCGACCGGGCCGCCGTACGCGACGCCGTCGAGGGCTTCCGACCGGACCTCATCATCCACGGCGGTGCCTTCACGGCTGTGGACGCCTGTGAGTCCGACCCCGACTCCGCCTTCGCGGTCAACGCCCTGGGTACCCGTCACATGGCCGAGGCCGCGACCTCGGTCGGCGCCCACATCGTCTACGTCTCGACCGACTACGTCTTCGACGGGAGTGCAGACCGTCCCTACGTCGAGTGGGACCTGCCGAACCCGCAGTCGGTCTACGGGCGCAGCAAGCTCGGCGGCGAACAGGAGATCCGGTCCCTATCGGGTGCCTCCGGGACCATCGTGCGCACTGCCTGGGTCAGCGGGGCTCACGGCGCCAACATGGTCATGACGGTCCTGAGGCTGGCGGCGGCGTCTGCAGACGGCGTGCTGCGCTTCGTGGACGACCAGCACGGCTGTCCGACCTTCACCGCCGACCTGGCCCGGGCGATCGTGCGACTCGGCGTCGACCGCCGACCCGGGACGTTCCACGTGACCAATCAGGGAGAGACGACCTGGTTCGGATTCGTCCGGGCCACCATGATCGCGGCCGGGCACGACCCCGCCCGCGTGGAGCCCATCACGACGGCCGAGCTCGACCCTCCCCGGCCCGCACCCCGCCCCGCCAACTCGCGGCTGGACAACGCTGCACTCCGACTGAGCGGGCTCCCCGCCATGCCGCCCTGGGAGGACGCACTGGCCCGCCTGGTGGCCGCGCTGCCCGCCCCGGTCTGAGGGGACGGCGATGGACGCGATCACTTCGAGCCCGTACCGTCGGCGTGCCCGGCGCCAGCAGACGACATCCGGGGCCGTCCCACCCCGACGGTCCGAAATCCCTCAGGGTCCGGCGACAGGACGCCGATGATGCCGATGGTGCCGATGGATACGTACCGGCCGCCGGTTCGGTACCGGCCGATCCCGACCGCCTGTCGTCCTGTGGCGACGACCGACCCCATGATGGGACGTGACCCGATATGCCCATGACCTCGATGCACACCGCCACCGGGGGGGAGTCGGGGAACCCCCGCGTCGGGACGCCCGAGGAGTCGGCGTACGGACGCCATCCCGAAGGGCCGGTCCACGCCGTCGCCGTGATCGGTGTCGGATACGTGGGACTCCCGACGGCGGCCACGCTCGCCCATCTCGGCCACACGGTCACCTGCGGCGACGCCGACCCGCGCAAGATCGAGATGCTGCAGCGGGGCGAGGTGCCCATCGTGGAGGAGCATCTCCAGGACCTGGTGCGCGAAGGGCTGCAGGCCGGGAACCTGAGTTTCGTGGTCGGTGCCACGGCTGCGGTGGAGGGAGCGGAGTTCGTCTTCCTGTGCGTGCCGACACCCCAGGACGATGACGGCTCGGCCGACCTCTCCTATGTGGAGGCGGTGGCTGCCGAGATCGGTCCGCACCTGGTGCCCGGCACGGTGATCGTCAACAAGTCCACCGTCCCGGTCGGCTCCACGCTCGTGGTCGAGCGGGTACTCGGGCGGACCGACGTACAGGTCGTCTCCAACCCCGAGTTCCTGCGCGAGGGAACGGCCGTTCCGGACAGCCTCCACCCCGAGCGGATCGTGGTGGGCGCCGACGACCAACTGGCCGCGGCCCGGGTGGGGCAGCTGTTTTCCGGTACGCGGGCGCCCCTGCTGATCACGGACGCGGCCACGGCCGAGACCATCAAGTACGCCTCGAATGCCTTCCTGGCCACCAAGCTGAGCTTCGTCAACGCCGTGGCCGGGCTGTGCGAGGCCGTGGGAGCGGACGTACGCGACGTCATCCTCGGTCTCGGCTACGACAGGCGCATCGGGTTCGAGTACCTGAAGCCCGGCCCGGGCTGGGGCGGCAGCTGCCTTCCGAAGGACACCCGCGCGCTGGTCCACATCGCCGAACAGGCCGGCTACGACTTCTCGTTCCTGAAAGGGGCCATCGCCACCAACGACGAGCAGTTCGAGCGGGTCGTCGCCAAGGTCCGGGCGGCGGTGGCGCCGTCGGACGCGGCGTCGGGCACCGAGGACTTCGCCGGCACGGTGATCGCGGTCTGGGGCCTCACGTTCAAGGCCGGGACCGACGACATGCGGAACTCGCCGGCCGTCGAGATCGCCCAGCGCCTGGTGGCCGGCGGCGCCGAGGTCCGCGCCTACGATCCGACCGTGATGGTTCCCGAAGGTGACGCCGCCGGGCCGGTACCCGGGATCGACCTGCACGCGGACGGGCCCGGTTCACTGCTGGCCTATCCCGACGTCTACTCGGCGTGTGAGGGTGCGTCCGCCGCCGTCGTGCTCACCGAGTGGGACGAGTTCCGGTGGGTCGACTTCGAGAAGGTCCGCGCCGCCCTGGTCGCCCCCGTGCTGGTCGACGCCCGCAACCTCCTCGACCCCGCGCAGGTCCGACGGCTCGGCTTCTCCTATGTCGGGATCGGACGCCGGTGAGCGGAGGGACCGTCGGAGGAGTCGGGGGTCGGCCCGGAGGTCGGCCCGGAGGTCGGGTCGTGGTGCTCGGCGGGTCGGGGTTCCTCGGCTCACATCTCTGTGACCAACTGCTCGCTCGCGGCGACGAAGTGGTGTGTGTGGACGACTTCTCGACGGGCCGGCGCACGAACGTGGCACACCTCGAGAGCCGGCCGGACTTCGAGCTGGTCGAGGCCGACATCAGCCGGGACATCCCCGTCGAGGGCGAGATCACCGCAGTGTGCAATCTCGCCAGCCCGGCGTCACCACCCGATTACCTGGCCCTGCCGCTGGAGACGCTCGCCGTCGGTAGCGAGGGCACCCGCAGGGGCCTGGAACTGGCGGAGCGCCATAGAGCACGCTTCCTCCTCGCCTCGACCAGCGAGGTCTACGGGGATCCCGAGGTGCACCCTCAGGCCGAGTCCTACTGGGGCCGAGTCAACCCGATCGGTCCGCGCAGCGTCTACGACGAGGCCAAGCGGTTCGCCGAGGCACTCACCATGGCGCACCACCGGACACGGGGGGCCGACGTGGCCATCGTGCGCATCTTCAACACCTACGGTCCCCGGCTGCGGCCCGACGACGGCCGCGTGGTCTCCAACTTCCTTCTCCAGGGTCTGCGGGGCGAGCCGCTCACCGTCTACGGGGACGGAAGCCAGACCCGGAGCCTCTGCTACGTCGAGGACGAGGTGCGGGGGCTGCTGGCCCTGCTCGACTCCGACCTCACCGGTCCGGTCAACATCGGCAACCCCGACGAGTACACGGTGCTGCAGTTGGCGCGGACGGTGATCGAGCTGCTCCGATCGCCGTCCACGGTCGAGCACCGACCCCTGCCGACCGACGACCCGACGCGTCGCCGTCCCGACATCACGGTGGCCCGCACCGAACTCGGATGGGAGCCCACGACCAGTCTCGAGGTGGGACTCGCGCGCACGGCGGCCTACCTGGCCGAGGATGCGGGCCTGCCCACCCCGGAGGCCGCGCCGTGAGCGCGCCGGGGGCGCCGGGCGCTCGCGTCGCGTCGGTCGCACCGCGGATTCCGACCTCGACCGGCACCAGGGCCCGGTCGACCGTACCCGTCGTCGGGATCGTGGAGATGATGGAGAATGGACGGACCCCGACACCGGGGGCCGAGCGAGGAGCGCCGGAGCATGCCTGAGCCCGAGGGAATCGAAGCCAGCGGGACGGATCGCCACGGCGAGGACGGAGACGGCCGGCGCGACTACCGCCTGCTGTCGGTGATCGTCCCCGTCTACAACGAGCGGGTCACCGTCGCCGAGATCATCCGGCGTATCCGGGCCGTCGACGTGCCCGTCGACGTCGAGGTCATCGTGGTGGACGACGGCTCCTCGGACGGGACCGACAAGGTGCTGTCGGCGCTGGCCGACTCCACGGTGCGCGTGCTCACCCATCCCGTCAACCAGGGCAAGGGTGCCGCCATCCGGACGGGGATGGGTGTCGCCCGGGGAGACCTCCTGCTCATCCAGGACGCCGACCTCGAGTACGACCCGGAGGACTGGCCGCGACTGCTCCAGCCCATCCTGCGGGGCAAGGCCCGTGTCGTCTACGGGAGCAGGTTTACCGGGGAGCGCATCAACATGCTGCCCCTCCACTGGATCGGCAACCGGTTCCTGTCGCTCGTGACCAACCTGCTCTACTCGTCGACCATGTCGGACATGGAGACCTGCTACAAGCTCTTCGACCGCCAGGTGCTCGACGGACTGACCATCGAATCGGACCGGTTCGACTTCGAGCCCGAGATCACGGCCAAGATCCTGCGCCGGGGATTCCGCATCTACGAGGTGCCGATCTCCTATGCCGGGCGCGAACTCAGCGAAGGCAAGAAGATCACCTGGCGGGACGGCATCGGTGCCCTGCGCGCGCTGATCAAGTACCGGTTCACGCGGATCGAACCGTGACCACCGGCGCCGGCGTCGCTGTACGGCCGGCCGCCCCCCGCACTGCGGCGGTCGTCGTCAACTACGAGTCCGGTCCGGCGCTGGCGCGTTGTGTCGCCGACCTGCGGGAATCGGGCCTGGCCGAACTCGTGGTGGTCGACAACGGGTCGATCGACGGATCCCTCGCCGCCGCCCGTGCGGCTGTCCCCGACCTCGACGTCGTGGTCCCCGGGTGCAACCTCGGCTATGGTGCCGCGGTCAACCGAGGGGCGGCCGCGACCACGGCCCCGTACGTACTCGTGTGCAACCCCGATCTCGAGATCCCGGTCGATGCCGTCGGGGCCCTGGCGGTCGTGCTCGACGCCGATCCCGGCTGTGCCCTGGTCGGTCCCCTGATCCGCACCCCCGAGGGTGGCCGATACCCGTCGGCCCGACGGTTCCCGTCGATGGTCGACGCCGCCGGCCACGCCTTGCTCGGCCTGTTCGCGCCCGACAACCGGTTCACCCGGAATTACCAGCGCAGCGAGCTCGACGGGGCACCGGCCGAGGTCCGGGCCGTCGACTGGGTGTCGGGCGCATGCTTCCTCGTCCGCCGTCCTGCCTTCGAGCAGATGGGCGGGTTCGACGAGTCGTACTTCATGTATGCGGAGGACGTCGACCTGTGCTGGCGCCTGGGACGTGCAGGGTGGCGAATCGCCTACGCCCCGGCCGCCGAGGTCACCCATCTCCAGGGCCGGTCGACCGATCGGCACCCGTACCGGATGATCCTCGAGCACCACCGATCGCTGCTCCGGTTCGCCGCACGGTCGTCCACGGGCTGGCGAAAGGCCCTGCTCCCGCTGGTGGCGATCGGCGTGGTCGTGCGGGCCGTGCTGGCGTGTCTGGCCAGGGCCGCCGGCCCGTGACCATGTCCAGCCGACCCTCTGTCCTGACCGCCGGGCGGACGTTGTAGGGTGTCGGTCGATCATGGCCAACGACTCGACGGGCAAGTGGGTGCAGCGCGCCGCCACCACGGGTGGCGGTCGGACCTATCGCGGGCAGATGCCCGTCAACTTCTACGCCAGCCTGGCGGTGATCATCATCGTCGGCCTGGGCCTGATCGTGTTCAGCCGGTACCAGCTGACGCACAAATCCACTTCGTCGTCGGGACCGCCCACGACCCAGCAGACCTGGTACGCCGGACTCGCCGTCGACGTCTGCGGGACGATTGAGCCCAACTTGCCGTCGAACGCCGCCAAGAGCGGGAAGGGCCTGACGGCGAACGGCAACGGCGTCGTGACGATCGCCCCGGCGGACAGCTCGCAGTCGGGCTCGAACGCCACGCTCGGCAAGTTCGTCTCTGGCTACAAGGGGCTCGAACTGACCAACTCGACCCTCCGCTACCCCGGCAAGCCGACCTACAGCAACGGAGACATCTGCCCCAAGGGGACGCCCGACTCGGGCAAGCCCGGTGTCGTGATCGTCTACAGCTGGCCCAACTTCACGTCGAAGCAGGGTGCGCAGACGCCCGGCGATCCGCAGAACCTGCTGTTCCAGAACGGTCAGCTGATCACGATGGCCTTCGTCCCTGCCAACGCCACGGTGCCGAAGCCGCCCGCCTCGGTGATCACCAGTCTGATCACCGCAGACCAGTCCGGCCCCACGACACCGACGACCGCACCGACGCTCACGCCGTCGACCGGTTCGACGGCCACCACGGCGCCAACCAGCACCTCGGTCCCCACCTCGACGACGAAGCCCGGCGGAACGACGGGGTGAGGGCCGTCGTCCTGGTGGGCGGCGAGGGCACCCGCCTCCGGCCTTTGACGCTCACCGCCCCGAAACAGATGCTCCCGATCGTCGAACAGGCCATGATCGAGCGGGTACTCGGCCACCTCGCCACCCACGGGATCGACGAGGCCATCCTGTCGCTCGGCTACCGGCCCGACGCCTTCAGCGACGCCTACCCTGACGGGGTCATCGCCGGGGTCCGCACGGCCTACGCCGTCGAGCCCACGCCACTCGACACCGCCGGTGCCGTCCGGTTCGCTGCGGCATTCGCGGGGATCGACGACACCTTCGTGGTCCTCAACGGGGACGTGCTCACCGACTTCGACATCAGCGATCTGGTCACGTTCCACGGGGAGCGTGGAGCCGAGGGAACGATCGGACTGACGCCGGTCGACGATCCGAGCAGCTTCGGCGTCGTCCCGACCGACGCCGACGGCAGGGTGACCGCCTTCATCGAGAAGCCACCGCGTGACGAAGCACCGACCAACCTGATCAACGCCGGTGTCTACGTGTTCGAGCCGTCGGTGCTCGACCGGGTCGCTCCCGACGTCCGGGTGTCGATCGAGCGGGAGACGTTCCCGGCGATGGTGGCCGACGGCACCCTCTTTGCCCGCGGTTCGGACGCTTACTGGCTCGACACGGGCACACCCGACGCCTACTTGCGCGCCCACCGTGACTTGCTCAGCGGCCGCCGGACCGGGACGCCGGCTCCGGACGCTGTCGCCGACCCCGAACTGGGCGTCGGCGTGTGGACGATCGGCGAGGTGGAGGCCGTACCCGGATCGGCGACCCGGTCCTTGCTCGGCCGCGGTTCGTCCGTAGCGCCCAATGCGAAGGTGACGGACTCGGTGGTGGGGGCCGGGGCCGTCGTCGAGGACGGGGCGACGGTGTCCGACTCGGTGCTCCTGCCCCGAGCCCGGGTTGCGGCACGGGCGACCGTCGACCATTCGATCGTCGGCCCCGGTGCGATCGTGGGTCAGCGGTGTGTGGTGACCGGAGTATCCGTCATCGGTGCGGAAGCCGTCATCGCCTCAGGCACGACGCTCGACGGCGAACGGTACCCTTCGGGGAGCTGAGCATGCGCGCACTCGTCACCGGCGGCGCCGGATTCATCGGATCGACCCTCGTCGACCGCCTGCTCGCCGAGGGCCACTCGGTGGACGTCATCGACGACCTGTCGACCGGGTCGCTGTCGAACCTGGCCGCCGCCCGATCCTCGACCGACAACGACCTGTCGTTCCACCGGCTCGACATCCGCTCGCCGGAGGTGGTGGACCTCGTCGTCCGCCGGTCGCCGGAAGTCATCTTCCACCTCGCCGCACAGGCCGATGTCCGGGCGTCCGTGGCGGACCCGGTGTTCGACGCGGACGTCAACCTCCTCGGCACGCTGCGGGTCCTCGAAGGGGCAAGGAAGGGCGGTGCGCAGCGGGTGGTGTTCGCGGCGAGCGGAGGGACCCTCTACGGCGAGCCCGACGTATCCGAGCTTCCGCTGAAGGAATCGTTGCCCCAACATCCGCTGTCCCCCTACGGCGTGTCGAAGAAGGCCGCCCTGGACTACCTGCTTGCCTACCGTGAACTGCACTCGCTCGAGTTCGCCGCACTGGCGCTGGCCAACGTCTACGGCCCCCGCCAGGATCCCCACGGCGAGGCCGGCGTGGTGGCGATCTTCGCCGAACGACTGCTCCGGGGACAGCCTGTCACCATCTTCGGGGATGGTGAACAGACCCGCGACTTCGTGTACGTCGACGACGTGGTCGATGCCTTCGTCCGTGCCGCCACCAAGGGCGGCGGACTGGTCTGTAACATCGGCACCGGTCGGGAGACGTCGGTCAATACGTTGTTCCGCGAGATGGTGGTCCAGGCCGGTGTGGATGCGGTACCGGCGTTCAAGCCGTTGCGTGCCGGCGAACTGGCACGGAACTGCCTGGACCCGTCTCGTGCCGGGATCCAACTGGGCTGGAGCCCATGGACGGAACTGGGCGTCGGCACGGCCGCGACGATCGAGTTCGTCCGGAGTCGACTGACCGAGTCCGGCGAGCTCTAGCTGTACTCCGCCAACACGCCCACCGCACGCCCACCGCACGCCCACCGGGTCCGCCCCGTTTCGCCCCCCCGTCGCCCCCGCCTCCCATCCGCCACCCATCCGTCCACCCGCCCCGGGGCCCGGCCTCCGGGGGTGCCGGTCAGCCTCCCCCCGGCACGTCCGGGGGCCGGTCGAGCCCGAGGTCGGGCTCCTGGCCGAAGGGCGGCTGGGGCGCGAAGCGCCACCGGGGGTCCTCGTCGGTCGGCCCGGTGCGCTCGAGCAC
>DATLRE010000201.1:0-21677 GCA_035534835.1 Acidimicrobiales bacterium | reverse complement strand
TCCGACCACACCGCCCGAACCCCTGATCGGTCACGCCCAGATTCGTTCTGTGGTCACCAAACGGACGCGGTGGCGCAAACCGCCAGCCCAATCTGTCGCTCCAGACGATTCACCGGACCATTTCGGTGGATCCAGGCTCAGGCGAAGGCGGCGTACCCGGTGCGGTCGACCGTCTCGGCGAGCTCCCTGCCGCCCGTGGCCACCACCCGCCCGCCCGCCAGTACATGGACCACGTCAGGCGTGAGCACGTCGAGGAGGCGACGGAAGTGGGTGATGGCGAGGACACCGAGGCCCCACTCCGTGGTCGCCTCCTCCACGCGTCGGGCCACGCCGGCCAGCGCATCCACGTCGAGTCCCGAGTCGATCTCGTCGAGGACGGCGAAGGCGGGACGCAGCACCCCGAGTTGGAGGGTCTCGTTGCGCTTGCGCTCCCCACCGGACAGGTCGACGTTCAGCGAGCGGTCGAGGAAGCGTTCGTCGAAGCCGATGCGGGCGGCCTCGACGCGCAGGCGCTCCCCCACGTCGACGCCGTTCCCGTCGGCCGGGCGGGCCGCGGTCAGCGACTCGACCAGGGACACGCCGGGCACCTCGATCGGATGCTGCATGGCGAGGAACAGCCCGGCCCGGGCGCGCTGCCAGGTCGGGAGCGCGAGGAGGTCGACCCCGTCCAGGGTGACCGACCCACCGAGCACCTCGTAGCCGGGACGCCCCATGAGGACGTGCGCGAGCGTGCTCTTGCCCGAGCCGTTCGGCCCCATGACGGCGTGGACCTCGCCGCTGCGGACGGTCAGGCTCAGACCCTGCAGGATCTCGCGGCCGGGAATGCCGGCCCGCAGGTCCTCGATGACCAGTTCGGAGGCGCTCACGGGACCACCACCGAGACGTCGTCGCCGGCGACGAGCACCTCGTAGACCGGCACGGGCCGCGTCGCAGGGAGCGAGCACGGCGCACCGGTCCGCAGGTCGAACGTGGAACCGTGCTTGGAGCATTCGATCTCGCACTCGGCCGCCCACACCTCGCCGTCGGCAAGCGAGAAGTCCTCGTGGCTGCAGCGGTCCCCGACCGCGAAGAACTCGTCGCCGATCCGCACCAGCGCGACCCGGAGCCCGGCGACGTCGAACCGCCGGGCTTCGCCGGGGGCGAGGTCGCCCACGCCGCACAGCCGCGCCGTCGTCACCCCGGTCGGTTCAGCCACGGGTCACCCCCGAGCGCTCGGCCAGGGACCGCCCGACCAGGTCGCGGACACCCGCCAGCGGCACCTGGTCGGCGATGCTGTCGAAGAAGCCGGCCACGATCAGCTGTTCCGCCCGCTCGGGCTCGATGCCGCGGGATTCGAGGTAGTAGCGCTGGTCCTCGTCGATCGGCCCGACCGTCGAACCGTGGCTGCACTTCACGTCGTTCTCCTCGATGTCGAGGTTCGGCACCGAGTCCGCGTGGGCACCCTCGTCGAGCACCAGATTGTGATTGGTCTGGACGGCATCGGTCTTGACGGCACCTCGTCGGACCCGGATCAGACCGCTGTAGACGGAGTGGGACGTCTCGGCCACAGCACCCATGAAGAGGAGGTCGCTCGTGGTGCGCGGCGCCCGGTGGTCCTGGAGGGTGCGGAAGTCGAGCATCTGGTCGTCGCGTCCGATGAACGCCGCCCGCAGGCGGCTGGTGCCCGAGTCGCCCACCAGCGCCGAGTCGGTGCGCAGGCGCGCATAGCCACCACCCAGTGCGACGGCGTAGCTCGACAAGGTGGCGCGGGCGCCGATGGTGCTCGCCTGGTGGGCGAGCTGCCAGGTGTCGGCGCCGAGCGACTGGATCGACACGTAGGCGAGTGAGGCGTCGTCGTGGACCTGGAGCTCGGTCACGGGGACGACCAGGCGTTCGGCCGGGGCCTCGGTCCCGGCCGCCCATGCGGTGTGCCCGTCGGCCAGGAGCCCGGTCACGGCGTCCACGACCAGCTCGATCACGCCCGCCGACGCACCCTCGCCGACCCGAACGACGGTGCGGGGGAACACGGCGGCACCGGCGGCCCCGGACACGACGTGCACGATCACCACCGGGTCGGCGATCTCGGCACCGGGTCGGACGTCGACCACGACCGGGTCGACGGCAAAGGCGTCGTTCAGGAGCGGGAAGTCGTGTGCGTCGCCGAGCACGGCGCCGAGGAGCGACTGCCCGTCCGGGTGGTCGGCCGCCCGGTCGAGGCCCAGGAGGTCGTCGTCCACCGTGGAAGCCAGGGTGGCGAGGACGCCGTCGATGGTCACGACCAGTCCGCCGCGCGGTCCCAGGCCGTCGACAAGTGCGTGGATCCGGTCCGACGGGGGGACGGCCGCGTCGGCGGCAGCCGTACCCGCGGGCCGGAATCGGTCGAGATCGAGCCGGTCGATGCGACTGTACCGCCAGACCTCGTCCTTCACGGTCGGGAGCGGGGACGACGCGAAGGCCTCCGCCGACGCCGTTCGGCGCCGGGTCAGCCAGGGCGTGCCGGGCAGCCCGGCGGCGGTCTCAGGGGTGAACGTGGGCAGGATGTGGCCTCTCGCGGATCGAGGCCCGGTCGACGAGCCCCGGCGCCCATACTACCGGTCCCACGGGGTGGGCCCTCCGGGTCCGGGGCCCGTCCGGCGTGTCCCGCAGGGCCGCCGGCCCACGCCCTACGCTGGGCGCCCATGACCGCTCCCCGCATCGAGTCCTTCACGTCCGAGGTGTTCGCCATCGAGGTCGACGGCCATGTGGCCACCCTCTGGCTGGACCGCCCGGAAAAGCGCAACGCCATGGGCCCCGCCTTCTGGGACGACCTCCCCGAAGCGATGGCGGCCATCGGCGGCGACCCGTCGGTCCGGGCCGTGGTGATCGCTGCCCGCGGGCCCCACTTCTCCGTCGGGCTCGACCTCGTGTCCATGGCGGGGATCGGCGGGGCCCCGGACACGGCAGACGGGCCCCGTCCGTCGATTGCCGGGCGGGCGAGTCGGGCACGGGCCGAGATCGCCCGGCTGCAGGCATCGGTCACGGCGGTGGCCGACTGCCCGGTCCCGGTGATCGCCGCCGTCCACGGCTGGTGCATCGGCGGCGGGGTCGACCTGATCGCCGCCTGCGACATCCGGCTGGCCAGTGCGGAGGCGCAGTTCTCGGTGCGCGAGACGAAGGTGGCCATCGTCGCCGACGTGGGCAGCCTCCAGCGACTCCCCGCGATCATCGGCAAGGGGCACGTGGCCGAACTGGCGTTCACGGGGAAGGACATCACCGCCGCACGGGCGGAGGCCATCGGCCTGGTCAACCACGTGAGCGCCGACGCCGACGCCGTCCTGGCCGACGCCCGGGCCATGGCCGCCGAGATCGCCGCCAATTCGCCGCTGGCCGTGCAGGGCACAAAGGCCGTGCTCGCGGCATGCGAGGACCGGACCGTCGCCGAGGGCCTGGACTACGTGGCCACGTGGAATGCCGCCTTCCTCGCCTCGGACGACCTGGCCGAGGCCATGGCCGCCTTCTTGGAGAAGCGCCCGGCCACCTTCACCGGGAACTAGCAGGTCGCCCGCCGGGCACGGCACGGGCCGCCCGGCCCCGGCCGTTCAGCGCTTGCGGCGCCACCACTTGCGGCCGTGCCGTTCGTCCTCCTTGCGCACCTCGGCCAGGACGCCGGGGGCGACGGCGTTGATGACGTCCTCGGCCTGGTCGAGGAGTGCGGCGGCCTCGTCCCCGGGCACGTCGGGCATGGGCTCGAGTGCCGGCTCGACCAGCGAGCCGTGGGACCACCCGACATCGGCGAGCCGGGGGGCGTAGGAGGGGCACCCGTCGGGACACCGCCACGGCGCCTCGGGTGCGAGGTCGAGCACGCAGAACCGGGCGACCTCGCCAGAGTCGTAGGTCCGGCTCTGGAAGTGCTTGCACTCTTCACGCATCGGCATGGGGGCTCCCTCGTCGTCTCCGCGCCCATTGTGGCCCGTAACGGGATGTCCGCCGACGCGCCTCGACGCCCCGGCACGGGCGTGTCACCGCTCAGCCGATGGAGCCCTCCATCTGCAGCTCGATCAGCCGGCTCCACTCGACGGCGTACTCCATCGGCAGCGTGCGGGTGATCGGCTCGATGAACCCGTTGACGATCATGCCCATGGCCTGGGTCTCGGACAGCCCGCGGCTCATGAGGTAGAAGAGCTGGTCGTCCCCGACCTTGGACACGGTGGCCTCGTGGCCGATGCGGGCGTCCCGCTCGCCGACCTCCATGTACGGCTTCGTCTCCGACACCGAGGTGTCGTCGAGCAGCAGCGCGTCGCACCGGACGAAGCTCTTCGCGTTCTTGGCGCCCTCGTCCACGTGGACCAGACCCCGATAGGTGGTGATCCCCGTGTCCTTGGAGATGGACTTCGAGACGATGGTCGACGTGGTCTCGGGGGCGGCGTGGACCATCTTGGCGCCGGCGTCCTGATGCTGTCCCGCACCGGCGTAGGCGACCGAGAGCACCTCACCGGAGGCCTTGGGGCCCATCAGGTAGACGCTCGGGTACTTCATCGTGAGCCGGGAGCCGATGTTGCCGTCGATCCACTCCACGTGGGCCTCGGCCTCGGCCCGGGCCCGCTTGGTCACCAGGTTGTAGACGTTGTTCGACCAGTTCTGGATGGTCGTGTAGGTGATCCGCGAGCCCTCGAGTGCGACGAGCTCGACCACGGCGGAGTGCAGCGAGTCCGTGGTGTACACCGGCGCGGAACAGCCCTCGATGTAGTGCACCTGGGCCCCGACGTCGGCGATGATCAGGGTCCGCTCGAACTGGCCCATGTTCTCGGCGTTGATCCGGAAGTAGGCCTGGAGCGGCTGGTCCACGATCACGTTCGGCGGGACGTAGATGAACGAGCCCCCCGACCACACGGCCGAGTTGAGCGCGGCGAACTTGTTGTCGTTCGGCGGGATGATCGTGCCGAAGTACTTGGAGACGAGGTCCGGGTGCTCACGCACGGCGGTGTCCATGTCGCAGAAGATGATGCCGAGGGCCTCGAGGTCCTCGCGGTTGCGGTGGAACACCACCTCGGACTCGTACTGGGCGGTGACGCCGGCGAGGTACTTCCGCTCGGCCTCGGGGATGCCCAGCTTCTCGTAGGTGTTCTTGATGGCGTCCGGAAGGTCGTTCCAGTCCTCCACCTGACCCGACGTCGGCTTGATGTAGTAGTAGATGTCGTCGAAGTCCAGATCGGGCATGTTGATGGCGAACCACTCGGCCATCGGTCGCCGCTCGAACCGCTGGAGCGCCCGAAGGCGGAAGTCCCGCATCCACTCGGGCTCCTTCTTCATGGCCGACATCTCGCGCACGATGGCCTCGGACAGCCCCTTCTTGGGCTTGAAGACGTAGTCCTCTTCGTCGGACCACCCCAGCTTGTACTTCCCGAGATCGAGGTCGGTGGCCGTCATGCGCGCTCCTGGTCCGTGGGAGGGGAGTCGTAATTTCCCCTATCCAGATAGTAACAACTCCGGGCCCGGGACCGCGCGGCCCCTGCCGGCCACCGTGCCATTGTGTGCGAATGGCCGACGACCCCCTCGCCCACCCTTCCCCCACCTCGCCCCCACCGCCGGCCGCCGAGCGCCGCCCGGTCGCCCTCGAGGCCCACGGCGACGTGCGGATCGACGACTGGTACTGGCTCCGGGACAGGGACGACCCGGCCGTCCTCGCCCACCTCGAGGCGGAGAACGCCTACACGGCGGCAGCCATGGCCCCCACCGTCGCGCTCCAGGAGGCGCTGTACTCCGAGATGGTCGCCCGCATCCAGGAGACCGACCTGTCCGTCCCCGTGCGCAAGGGCCCCTGGCGGTACTACAGCCGGTCGGTCGAGGGCAGCAGCTACGGCATCCACTGCCGGCGGCCCGCGGACGGACCCGACGACGCCGAGCAGGTCCTTCTGGACGAGAACGCCCTGGCCGAGGGCCACGACTACTTCTCCCTCGGCAACTTCGCGGTCAGCCCCGACCACCGGTGGCTCGTCTACTCGACGGACACGACCGGCGGCGAGCGGTACACCATGCGGTTCCGGGACCTCGAGTCGGGCGCCGAGTCCGGGGAGTCGATCGAGGACACCTCGTACGGGTCGGCGTGGGCCAACGACAACGCCACCGTCTTCTACGTCCGGGTGGACGAGGCCATGCGCCCCTTCCAGCTCTGGCGCCACCGGGTGGGGTCCGACCCGGCCGACGACGTGCTCGTGCTCGAGGAGCCCGACGACCACTTCTACCTCGGCGTGGGCCGCACGAAGGACGACCGGTACGTCCTGTGCGGGCTCGACTCGAAGGTGACGTCCGAGGTGCGGATACTGGACGCCGACGATCCGACCGGCGGCTTCACCGTCGTCGAATCCCGCCGCCACGGCGTCGAGTACAGCGTCGACCACGACCGGGGCGACCCGGAGACCGGGCGGTCGGCCCGCTTCCTGATCGTCACCAACGACGGTGCCGAGGACTTCCGGCTCATGGCGGCGCCCGAGGATGCGCCCGGCCGGGCCAACTGGACCGAGGTCATCGGCGCCCGCCCCGGCGTCCGTCTCGACGCCGTCGACCTCTTCGCCCGCCACCTCGCCGTCTACGAGCGCGAGGACGGCGAGACCCGGATCCGCGTGATCGAGCACGCCACCGGGATCGCCACCCCGGTGGACCAGCCGGAGCGGCCGTCGACGGTGTGGGGCGAGTCCAACCCCGAGTACGAATCGACCGTGCTGCGCTACGGCTACACGTCCCTCGCCACCCCCCGATCCGTCTACGACCTCGACCTGGTCGACGGGGGGCTCACCCTGCTGAAGCGCCAGCCCGTCCTGGGCGACTTCGATCCGGCCCGCTACCGCACCGCCCGCCGGTGGGCGACGTCGGCCGACGGGACACAGGTGCCGATCTCGCTCGTCTGCCGCCCGGACCTCGTCGCCGAGCCCGGTGCCGGAACCGACGTTCCCGGGGGTGGCGCCCCGTGCCTCCTCTACGGCTACGGCTCCTACGAGGCGTCGATGGACCCCGTCTTCTCGAGCCTGCGCCTGAGCCTCCTCGACCGCGGCTTCGTCTTCGCCATCGCCCACGTGCGGGGCGGCGGCGAGCTCGGCCGCCACTGGTACGAGGACGGCAAGTTCGCCGCCAAGCCCAACACGTTCGCCGACTTCGTGGCGTGCGCCCGCCACCTGGTGGACGCCGGATGGACCTCGCCGGAGCTCCTGGCGGCCCGGGGCGGGAGTGCCGGCGGGCTGCTGATGGGTGCGGTGGCCAACCTGGCCCCCGACCTGTTCCGGGCGATCGTGGCCGAGGTGCCGTTCGTCGACTGCCTCACCACGATCCTCGACGAGACGCTCCCGCTCACCGTCCTCGAATGGGAGGAGTGGGGGAATCCGGTGGAGGACCCCGACATCTACGCCGTCATGAAGTCCTACTCCCCGTACGACAACGTGGTCGCCACCGACGACGACGGCCGACCGGTGCACTACCCGGACATCCTGGCCACGGCCGGGCTGTCGGACCCCCGGGTCGGCTTCTGGGAGCCGGCCAAGTGGGTGGCCAGGCTGCGGGGCGCCAACCCGGCGAACCGCGTGCTGCTGAAGACGGAGATGGGTGCCGGGCACGGCGGTCCCTCCGGGCGCTACGACGCCTGGCGGGACGAGGCGTTCGTCTACGCCTTCGTCCTCGACGCCCTCGGCCTGGCCGACGTGCCGCCCGCTCCCCTGCCGCGCACACCGACCGACTGACCCCCGGGGGCCCCACCGGGGCCCCGACCCCACTGACGGACCGGTGGCTCAGCCCGCCGCCGACGCCGTCGAGGTGGTGGTCGTCGGCGAGGTGGTGGTCGTCGTGGTCGGCCCCGCCGCGGCCGCTGCGGCCACGGCCGCGGCCGACGGCGTGAGGGTCGCGGTGAAGGGCGTGCGCAGCGGGGTGGGCAGCACCACCGGGATCGTGTCGACCGACAGCGTCAGGGTGGGCGTGCCGAACTGCACCGTGGTGGTGCCGGACACCTGTACGTTCTGGACCGTCCCGGCGGACAGTTCGCCCGCCCACGCCGTCGCACCCGTGGACGCCGAGTCGACCTGCACCCAACAGGGCCCCGTCCCCGTCAACGTGATCTGGAAGGACACGTTGGGCACGGCATACGAGGCCGACGTCCCGGCCGCCGACGTCGTGGTCGCCACCAGCCGGGTCGGGAGCGTGGTCGGCGTCGGCCGGGTCGACTGCGCCGGCCGGGGCCGGGTGGTCGTGGAGACCGACCCGCCCGAGGCCCGGGCGACGGTGGTCGTCGTCGACGTGTGGGAGGTGGAGCGCGCCCGATGGCTCCCGAGCAGTGCGAGAACGGCGAACGCGGCGACGACCAGTACGGCCACGGCGATCCCGGCCCCGCCACGCCGTCGGTGGTTCATCGAGTCGAGGGCCATCCGCTGGGCCCGGTCGGTGCGGGCCGAGGGGGCACCGGCGCCGGGACGGGGCCGGTCGTGGGGACGGGCGTCGTCGAAGACGATGGGCGCGTCGGGGTCCGGGAACTCGTCGGTCCCCCGGACCGGGACCGGCGGCACCACGCGGCCCGCCGGACCCCCGGGGATGCTCTGACGGGAGATCGGGCGGACCGTCGGCGGCCCGATGCGCTCCGACAGGTGCTCGAGGGTGCCGAGCGCATGGTTGTAGTTGCGCACCGAGTGGACGTCCTCGCCCCGGGGTCGCCGGACGAGGGCGACCGCCACGGCCACCACGACCAGCACCACGAGGACGAACGCCACGGCCCACATCCGGTCTATTCAACTCCGAAACCGCAGGGGGTCGCACCGCGACCGAGGCCGTCCCCGTCCGTCGCCGATGACCGAGGATCGCGTCGTCCCAGGTGGCGCCCTTAGATGGCGGTGACGGCCGTCATCCCGCCGTCGACCGTGACGTGGGCCCCGGTGATGAACGAGGCCTCCGACGACAGCAGGAACCGGATGGGCCGGGCGATCTCGTCCGGCGTGGCGATCCGCTGCAGCGGCGTCCGCTCCTCGATCTGCTCCCGGAACCCGGGGATGGCGAAGGCCGGCTCGAGCATGGGGGTCCCCACCGCCCCCGGGCACACGGCGTTGACCCGGAAGCCCTCGGTGGCGAACCGCTGGGCGAGCGAGCGCGTCACCCCGAGCACCCCGGCCTTCGACGCGCAGTAGGCGGTCAGCACCGAGCTCCCGAAGAACCCTTCGATCGACGAGACGAGGACCGCCGACGAACCGGGCCCGGCCGCCCGGAACGGGTCCAGCAGGTGCCGGCAGATGATGGCGGCCGCCCGGAGGTTGACGTTCAAGGTGTGGTCCCACACGGTGTCGTCGATGTCGTCGACCATCGCCGCGCCCGAGACGCCGGCGGCGTGGACGAAACCACCGAGCGAGCCGAGGGCCCCGGCCGCCGCGGACACCGCGGGCAGGATCCCCCGCGAGTCGGCCACGTCGACCGGTGCCGCGTGGGCCACCACCCCGAACTCGCGGCAGGAGGCGGCGGTCTGCTCCGCTCCGTCCCGGTCGATGTCCCAGACGGCGACGGGCCGCCCCACCTCGGCCAGTGCGATGGCGGTCGCCCGACCGATCCCGGAGCCGCCCCCGGTCACGAGGACTCCGGTGCCGGGTACGCCCAGCCGGTCGGCGGCGGCGGGTCCGATGGTCGCTGGCGTGGGTGTCGGCGTGGCGGTCATGGCCGGAGTCTTCCAGAACGGCCGGCGGTCACGGCGGCCCGATCGGCCCGTACCCCGACCTCAGGTGCGCAGGCCCAGGTAGGGCTGGCGACCCGGAGGGAGCTCGGAACGCAGGGGATTGGCCTGGTCCCGGCTGGACAGCACCGGGTCGGCGAGGCCCCAGTCACCGGCGATCGCCGGGTCGTCCCAGGCGACGCCGAGCTCGTCCTCGGGGTTGTAGTAGCCGTCGACCAGGTACCAGAGGGTGAGGTCCGTCAGCGAGGCGAACCCGTGGGCGACACCGGGCGGGATGAACAGGCCGCGGTCGTGGTCCCCCGAGAGGTCGAGGGACAGCGTGGCCCCGTCGGTCGGCGATCCCTGGCGGAGGTCGTGGAGGACCACCCGAGCCGTGCCGGCGAGCACGTACCAGTAGTCCGACTGGTGCAGGTGGTAGTGGAGGCCGACGACGGCGCCGGCCTGCTTGGTGGACCGGTTGCCCTGGATCATCTCGCGGCCCAGCGGGAACCAGCTCCTGCGGTAGGTCTCGACGAAGCGGCCCCGCTCGTCGCCGTGGGCCTCCGGCTCCACGACGATCACGTCCTGGATCACATCGGACTCGGTGATCTTCGGCATGCGTCCTACCCCTCGCTCGTCCGGTCGTCGTGCGACACAGTAGCGAACCGGCTCCGGAAGAACAGGAGCGGGGAACCCGCTTCGACGCCGAGGTCGAGCACCCTGCCGACGATGAGTTCGTGGTCTCCGGCGTCGTGCACGAGCTCCACCCGGCAGTCGACCCATGCGAGGCTCCCGTCGATCACCGGCGCGCCGGTGGCGGGCGCCGGGTGCCAGACCACCCCCTCGAACTTCGGTCCGCCCGAGACGGCGAAGCCCCGGCACAGCTCCTCCTGGTCCTCGCTCAGCACGTTGACGCAGAAGGCGCCGGACCGGGCGATCCTCGGCCAGCTCGTCGACGTGCGGGCCGGGGCCACGGCCACGAACGGGGGGTCGATCGAGAGCGACACGAAGCTCTGGCAGGTGAATCCGACCGGTTCGCCGCCGTCGACGTCGATGCCGGACACGATGGTGACACCGGTGGCGAACCGGCTCAAGGCGTCCTTGAACCGATCGGTCCCGAACGCAGGGGGTCCCACGGGTGTGCCGTCGTCCACGGTCATGCGCCCCGGAGCTCGACGATGGTGCCCTCCTTGGCCGCCGTCACCTCGACCTTGCCCACGGACTGGGCGATCTTGCGGGCCGCCCGCACCATGGAGTCGATCTGGCGGTCGGTGTGGCCCGGGTCGTGGTGGAACATGTCCAGCCTCCTGGCCCCGGCCCGGGTGGCGACGTGCACGGCGTAGGCCGGGGTCGAATGTCCCCAGTCGAACAGCTCGACGAACTCATCCTCGGTGTACTGGGAGTCGTGGATGAGCAGGTCCACCTCGTGGCACAGGTCGAGGACGGCCTCGGCCACCGTCGTGCGGTCGAGCGGGGCCTGGTGGTCGGGCAGGAAGGCCACCGACACGCCGTCGGCCTCGATCCGGAACCCGAGGGTGTTGCCGATGTGCGGGATCGTCCGGACCGTGACGGCGATGCCACCCAGTGCGAACCCGTCGTCGGGGCCGAGGTCGTGGTAGCGGAGCTCGCCCCGGAAGTCGGCCATGTGCACCGGGAAGAACGGCGGCTTCACCATGCCGGCCATCGTCTCCTGGAGGGATCCGGGCACCTGGGCGGGACCGTAGATCTCGAGCAGGGCGCCGGGGTCGCGCATCGGCGGGAAGAACGGGGTCCCCAGGACGTGGTCGTAGTGCAGATGGGTGAGGAGGGCGTTCGCCCGCAGGGGCCGGCCGGCGGCGACCAGCGGCACGTTCAGGTGATGGCCGAGCGCCCGGAGACCGGTACCCATGTCCAGGATCAGCGGCGGCTCGCCGTCGACCTCGACGAGCACGCAGGAGGTGTTCCCGCCGTAGCGTCGTTGCTGGTCGGACGAGGTGGGGCAGGAGCCGCGGACGCCGAAGTAGGTGATTCGCACAGGGTGACGAGGCTAGCCGCCGCGGCCGCCGGACTCGCGGGGTACCGTCGCGCCCCATGGACGACCACCTGCCCGCGGGCCCCGACATCCGCACCGTCACGGCCAACGGCCTGGAGTTCGGCTACCTGTCCGCCGGACCCGAGGACGGCCCCCTCGCCCTGTGCCTGCACGGGTTCCCCGATACCGCCCACACGTGGCGCCATCTGCTGCCCCGCCTGGCCGACGCCGGGTTCCGGGCCGTCGCCCCCTTCCTCCGGGGCTACGCGCCGACCTCGGTCCCCGAGCGTGGCGCGTACGACACGGGGACGCTCGCACTCGACGCCTGCGCGCTGCACGAGGCCCTCGGGGGCGGTGACGACGCGGTGATCATCGGTCACGACTGGGGGGCGCTCCTGACCTACCCGGCCGCGGCACACCAGCCGGACCGCTGGTCGAAGGTGGTCACGATGGCCGTACCCCCGGCGCGGTCGATGGGGTTCGGATTCTTCGCCTACGAGCAGCTCCGGCGCAGCTGGTACGTCTTCTTCTTCCAGACTCCGCTGGCCGAGTTCGCGGTGTCCATGGACGACCACGCGTTCATCGACCGGCTCTGGGCCGACTGGTCCCCCGGCTACGACGGCTCGTGGGACGCGGCCCGGGTCAAGGAGGCACTCGCCGACGAAGCCAACCTGTCGGCCGCCATCGGCTACTACCGGGCCATGTTCGCCCCGCCCGCGGAGGATCCGGCCGCCGCCGCCGCCCAGGCCGCCGGCGAGTCGGACGCACCCCAGCCCACCCTGTACCTCCACGGGGCCGACGACGGCTGCATGGGCGTCGACATCGTCGGACCGGTGACCGACCACCTCGCCCCGGGCTCCGAGATGGTGGTGGTCGAGGGGGCCGGACACTTCCTCCACCTCGAACGGCCCGACGAGGTCAACGGACACGTCCTCCGCTTCCTCGGCGCCTGAACGGACGCGGGTCGCGATCCCCGCCTACGGTCGGCGGGCGGTCGCGGCCACCAGGTCCGCCACCCGTGTCCGCACCTCGACCCGGACCGGGTCCTCGGTGGGGACGCACCGGCGCCGGTTCCTGTCGTAGACGGTGCCGATGACACCGGCGTGGTCGGTGCCCACGCGGCGCAGCCGGGCCGTCCACCGCAGGCGCACCAGGCGCTCGGCCGCCTCGGCCGAATGCTCCACCGGCACGAGGTGGTCCGCGGTCCCGTGCACGA
Source organism: Acidimicrobiales bacterium (assembly GCA_035534835.1). Classification (GTDB taxonomy): domain Bacteria; phylum Actinomycetota; class Acidimicrobiia; order Acidimicrobiales; family RAAP-2; genus Bog-756. Next base: position 8,825 of record DATLRE010000201.1, on the reverse strand, counting down.
GCACCGCCCGACGGCCCGCGCCGGCTCCGGCCCCGGCGAAGACGTCACCGAACGGCGATCCCGTGTACGACCCGCCCAGTCCGACGACGGCCGTCGGGGTCCACCCGCCGAACGCCTCGGGATGCAGCCCGACCCACGCGGCGGCGTTGGCACCGAGCGACCAGCCGGCGACCACGACGCGCCCCGGATCCCCGCCGAACGCGCCGGACCCGTCGCGGGCGAACGCGATCGACGCCAGGAGCTGGTCCGCCCCGGCCGCGGCGTCGTCCGACTGCCAGTCCGGCACCACCGCGAGCACGCCCCGGGTGGCGAGCTCACCGGCCAGCGGTGCCAGGGCGTCGCGCTCGTCGGGCCCGCTGCCGTGCCACAGCAGCACGACGGGGGCCCCGGTCGCGCCCTCGGGAACATGGACATCGACCGACTTGCCCGGGGCGTAGTCGACCGTTCGGCTCAGGCCGGGCACGTCGGATCCGGACTACCGGTCGATCCGCGTGAGCCAGGGGACGACCGTCTTCAGGAAGTCGTTCCCACCCGGCGACGCGAGCAGCGGATCGAGGTGGCTGTACGTGGCCGTCCGGCTGACGACGGTCACGCTCGGGATCCTCGACTCCGCCTTGAACGCCCGGGCGCTGGCGGCCACCGCGTCGTTCGTCCCGCCGAGCGCAGTCTGGAACGCGTAGAGCGGCACGTCGACCTGCGAAGTGTGCAGCAGGCGGAGGCCGAGGTAGGTGGCGACGTCGTTCTGCTGGAGTGCCGCCGCGGCCCCGGCGTCGATCGACAGGCGCTCGGGGTAGTACCACTCGGCCGCGGACAGCGGCGTCTGGGCGAAGGCGTCGACCACATTGCGGATCGGCGTGATGCCCGTGTCTACCCAGCCGGCCGGGTCACCCGCAGCGGCGACGTGGCCGGAGTGGACCTGGATGAGCTTGAGCCCGGGCGGCGACGTCTTGTAGTCGAAGGCGTATCCGAGCTGCGCGTCGTTGGTCACCGGCTTCGGCGGCTTGAACGCCGCCGGCAGCAGCGGGAAGTTCTCGAAGGTCGTGGCCGGACCCGTCGGGTCCTTGTAGGCGGTGACCGCACCCACCTCGCTGAACGCTCCCGTGGCCCACGGCAGGCCGACGCCGAGCAGGTCGAGCCACGGGCCCTTGGTGGACAGCTGCGCGATCTGGGCCTGGACGGAGGGGACCGTCGGGGGCGTCCCGAATGCGCCGGCCGCGCCGGCACACCCGTCGATGCACACGATCCCGTTGATGGTCCGGTAGCCCGCCGTGCCGGCGAAATCCCAGGCGGCGTACGCGGCGGCCTCGGTCCCGCCGAGCGAGTGGCCGCCGAGGGTCACCGTGCGCCGGCCGCCGTCAGCCGCCCGGACGATCACGGCGTGCAGGTCGTCCATGGCCACGGCCATGCCCCAGTCGGCGACGAAGGGGTAGTCCGCCGCCTGGAGGGGCTGGTAGTGGTGGGTGATCGCGGGATCGGCGATCCAGCCGAGGTAGTAGTCGAACATCTGCGTGGTCGTGGTCCTCCCGGCGAGCGTCGACTGCACGACGGATTCGTCCTGGAGCGCCCCTTCCCGCCGCATCTCGGACCACACCTGGAGGTCGGGGACGTGCGCGGCGAGGTACGGCGCCACCAGGTCGAAGTCGCCGGCGCCGCCGTTGGTGCCGGGGACGAGCACGAGCACGTGCGAGGCCGACGGATTGCCGAACCGCCGGACCTGGACCCGGTCGTATTGGGCGGGTGTGCCGGCGACAGGGGGCGTGGCGACGGTCAGGACCGCCTCGGGCACGGAGGCCGGCGCGCCGAGGGCGGTCGGGTCCCCCGGCACGGTCGTCGAGGTCGTCGACGTCGTCGTGGTACTGCCGCACGCGGACAGCAGCGCCGCCAGTGCCAAGGCGCAGGCCGCGCTCCCCCGGTTCATCCGTCGTCGCATGCTGTTCCCCCCACCGAGTCCCGCGCCGTCGACCCGGGAGCCCGCCCGATCGGGCGCACGGTCCGAGCGTAGCCAGCGCCCCCGGCGCGTGGGCGCGACGCCCGGCGCGTGGGCGCGACGCCCGGCGCGTTGGCGCGTCGCCCGGTCCGGCCGGCACTCCGGAAGCCCGCCACCGGGACCCGGGCGTTCAGGGGAGGCGGAGCGTGCCGTCGCCCTCGCGGGACGCGAGGCCTTCGGCGACCAGGGCGTCGGCCACGCGCGCGGCACGGACCGGGTCGTCGGGCCAGCCCGCAGCGGCGGCCAGGTGCCCGGGTGCGACGGGACCGGCGCGGAGCGCGTCCACCAGCCGTCCCCGACCCTGGCGGTCCGAGCCGGCGAACCGCGGCTGGGCGACGGAGACGGATGCCGATCCGCGTGCCGGATCGGGGGCGGGGCGGCCCGCGGACGCCCACCGGCACCGCCGCCGCACCGGGCACGCCGGACAGTCGGGCGACCGGGACGTGCAGACGGTGGCACCCACGTCGAGCAGCGACTGGCCGAACGACCAGCCCCGGCCCGGCGGCACCATGGCGTCGACGAGCAGCTGCGCCTCGGACGGTCGGACCGGCCGGCCGGCCACGCTTCGGGCGATGACCCGTCCGGCGTTGGTGTCGACCACGCCGACGTCGCTCTCGAAGGCGAAGGCGAGGACGGCACGGGCCGTGTAGGGGCCCACGCCGGGGAGGGCGAGCAGCGCGTCGAGGTCGTCGGGGACACGGCCCGAGTGGCGGGCCACGACGGCCTGCGCCGCGCCGTGGAGGTTCCGGGCCCGCCGGTTGTACCCCATGCCCTCCCAGGCCCGCAGCACGTCGCCGAGGGGGGCCGCCGCGCACGCGCCCGGCGTCGGGAACGCCCCCAGGAACCGGTGGTAGGCGGGGACGACCCGGACCAGCTGGGTCTGCTGGGCGAGCGTCTCGCTGACGAGCACGGCCCAGGGGTCACGGGTGCTCCGCCACGGCAGGTCGGGCCGCCGGGACGTGCCCTCGGCCGAGCCCCAGCGTTCGATGGCCTCCCCCACTGCCCGGACCTGGCCCAGTGGCCGCACCGACCCGGGTGCCCCACGCACCCCCGTACGGCGGGTCATCGTGCGGACCGGAGGATCAGCCCCAGACGCCGTCCCCGTAGGGACGTCGTCTGGCCGGGGCGAAGGCCTCCTTCCAGACCATCACCTTGCGGCGGAAGAAGCAGACCTCCTCGCCGCGCTGGTTGAACGCCTTCGTCTCGACCGTCACCACGCCCCGGTCCTCGCGCGACGTCGACTCGACCTTGTCGATCACCCTCGTCTCGGCGTAGATGGTGTCGCCGTGGAACGTGGGGGCCCGGTGCAGCAGGGACTCGACCTCGAGGTTGGCGATGGCGGCGCCGCTGACGTCGGGGACGCTCATCCCGAGGGCCAGCGAGTACACCAGGTTGCCGACCACGACGTTCTTCTTCTGGACCGACTCGTTCTCGGCGAACCACGCGTTGGTGTGCAGCGGGTGGTGGTTCATGGTGATCATGCAGAAGAGGTGGTCGTCCGCCTCGGTGATGGTCTTGCCGGGCCAGTGCCGGTAGACGTCGCCGGGCACGAAGTCCTCGAAGTAGCGGCCGAAGGGACGGTCATACGTGGTCATGCCCGTCAGTGTCGTCCGCATCGGACCGGGCCGTCCAGCCGCGCAGGGCCCCACGCCGGTCCGGGGGCCGGTCCGGCTCAGGCGGCGGGTGGGGCGGGGCGGGTGGTGAACGCCAGCACCCAGTCCGGGTGGCTGTCGCCGTCGATCGCCATCCGCCACGTGTAGCGGGTCCCCGGCGCCAGCGGCAGCGGACCCAGGTTCACGGCCAGGGCGACGTCCACCGGCGAGCCCTCGGGCACGTCGGTGGGCCGGCCCACGGTGAACTCGCCGCGCACCTCCACCGGGTGGTCGCCGTCGGGCGTGGGCACCAGGACCGGGCGCCCGTCGGCGTCCTCCAGGTAGAGCTCCCAGTGGTGGGACTCGTCGGCCTCGTGCCAGCCCACGTCGATCTTCAGGGCGATCGCCGAGGGCACCGGGTCGGGTCCCGTCATGCTCCAGCCGCCCCCCAGCACGTAGAGCTTGCCGTCGGCCACCTGGGCGGAGTCACACAGCATCATGGTCACCTTCACAGGAGGTGAGGCTACCGGCTCGACGGGTGGCCGACGCCACGGACCCGGAGCGGGGGCCACCGTTCGGTCGGCCGCCGCCACGCGGCGGGTCGGGGACGCCCCGGTATCGTTGCGCCATGGAGCTGCGCGGGTTGCGGGACGACGTCTACCGGAGGCCCCTCGCCACCGCACTCGACCGGCTCGGCATCGGTCCCGGCTGGACCTGCGTCGACGTCGGCGCGGGCGGGGGGGACGTCACCGTGGCCCTGGCCGAGATCGTCGGGCGCGACGGGCGCGTGTACGCCGTCGACAGCGACCCGCAGGCACGCGACGAAGTGGCGTCGGCCGCCGCTGCCCACAGTCAGGTGCTGGCCATCACCCAGGCCGGCGAGGACCTGCGGCTGCCCGAACCCGTCGACCTGGCGTTCTGCCGGTTCCTCCTCCTCCACGTCGTCGACCCGGGCGTGGTCCTCCGACGGATGGCGGCGGCCACCCGCCCCGGGGGCTGGGTCGTGGCCCAGGAACCGATCACGTCCGCCGGCCGGATCGCCGGCCGGCCGTTCTCCATGCCCGATGCCCGCCACCCCGACGTCGGCGCACTGCTGCCGGCGCTGGTGCGCGAGGCCGGGCTCGACATCGTCGACGCCTGGGCCGAGGCTCCGGCCGGAGCCGGTCCGGGTCCAGTCGCCGACTACCTGGAGCTCCTGACCGAGGTCGACCCAGGGGACGACCCGGTGGTACTCCCGCCCCTGGTGACGGTGGTCTCCCAGGTCCGCCCCGACGGACGCCCGACGGGGCGGCCCGCGGGCGTCGCGGCCGGGGGGCGGCCCGATACGATTGCGCGGTGACCGCCGACCAGATCCCCACCCCCGACCTCCTCGCCGCCTCCGACGCCGCCGCCGTGGCCAAGGCCGCCGTCGAGGCCGGCATCGCCTCCCTGGCCGCCGCGGGCGGCCCCGATGCGGCCCAGGTGCTCGCGTACGACGTCTCCCACGCGGCCGCCGCCGTGCGCACGGCCGAGTCCGTCCTCACCTATGGCGCCCACGGCGACACCGAGGCCCGGATCGCCTGCGCCTTCGTGGCCGATGCGCTGGCCGAGCTGGCGGCGCGGATCGTCGGGCGCTCCGCCGAGTGGGGCGTCACCGCCGACTGGATGGCGCCGGCGGAGGCGTTCGTCGCCACGTACCGCCGCCCGGCCTACCTCGCCTCGCTCGCCGAGACCCCGGGCGAGCGTCACCTCGACCCCGACTTCGAGCTGGTCCGCGACACCTTCCACCGCTTCGCCGCCGAGCAGATCCGGCCCCGTGCCGAGCACATCCACCGGGCCAACACGGACATCCCCGAGGAGATCATCGAGGGCATGGCCGAGATGGGGGGCTTCGGCATGTCGGTCCCCGAGGAGTACGGCGGCTTCGCCTCCGAGGGCGAGGCCGACTACCTGAGCATGGTGGTGGCCACCGAGGAGCTGACCTGGGGATCGCTCGGTGCGGGAGGGTCGCTGATCACCCGGCCCGAGATCCTGACCCGGGCCATCGTCAAGGGGGGGACCGAGGAGCAGAAGCAGTACTGGCTCCCGAAGCTCGCCACCGCCGAGGTGCTGGGCGCGGTGGCCGTGACCGAGCCCGATTTCGGCTCCGATGTCGCGGGCGTGATGCTCCCGGCCACCCGGGTCGAGGGCGGCTGGATCCTCAACGGCGTGAAGACCTGGTGCACGTTCGCCGCCCGGGCCGACGTGCTTCTGCTGCTGGCACGCACGGACCCCGACCGGTCGAAGGGCCACAGGGGACTGTCCATCTTCCTCGTCGAGAAGCCTCCGGCGGACGGCCACGGCTTCGCCTTCACCCAGGACCCGGGCGAGGCCGGCCGCCCCGCCGACTCGGGCGGGAGGATGGAGGGGCGGGCGATCGACACGCTCGGCTACCGCGGCATGCACTCCTACGAGGTGTCGCTCGAGAACTGGTTCGTGCCCGAAGCCAACCTGGTCGGCGGCGAGGAGGGGCTGGGCAAGGGCTTCTACCTCCAGATGCAGGGCTTCGAGAACGGACGCCTGCAGACGGCGGCCCGGGCCGTGGGCCTGATGCAGGCCGCCTACGAGGCCGCCGCCGAGTACGCCGCCAACCGGGTGGTCTTCGGCGCCCCCATCGCCGAGTACGAACTCACCAAGGTGAAGCTCGCCCGGATGGCCGTCCTCATCCAGGCCTCGCGCCAGTTCGCCTACGAGGTGGCACGGCTGATGTCGAAGGGCGAGGGCGTGCTCGAGGCGTCGATGATCAAGGCCTACGTGTGCCGGACCGCCGAATGGGTCACCCGCGAGGCGCTCCAGATCCACGGAGGCATGGGCTACGCCGAGGAGTTCCCGGTCAGCCGTTACTTCGTCGACGCCCGGGTGTTGTCGATCTTCGAGGGTGCGGACGAGACCCTCTGCCTGAAGGTCATCGCCCGACGCCTCCTCGCCGGCGGCTGAACCGCCCGGTCCCGCTCCCCGTCGCGCCGGCGCGCCCGGCTCGGGGTCAGAGGAGCCCGTCCATCTGGCCCATCGCCGCCGTCATGCCCTCCTCCATGCCCATCGACAGAATCTTCTCCATCGCCTCGGGCGAGGGGAAGGTGACCACGCAGGTCATCCGGGTTCCGGCCGCCGGGACCTCCTCGATGGTCACCCGGATCAGCGTCACGGGCATCCCGGGATCGGGCTCCCCCGAGCGGTCGGCAAATCCGTTCTCGAACTCGAGGCGGCGCGTCGGGTCGACGACCAGCGTCCTCCACCAGCCGCGCGGCGTGTCGCCCTCCGGACCCGTCATGAAGTAGGCGGAGCGGCTCCCCGGGCGCACGTCGTGCTCGACGAAGGTCGCCGGATAGGTCGGTGGCCCCCACCACCGCTCGAGCAGCCGCGGGTCCTCCCACAGGCTCCAGACCCGTACGGCAGGGACGTCGAACGCCGACGTGATGGTGAGGGTCCGGTCGGCGGCGTTCCGGGATGATCCGGTCACGGTCATGGCGTGCTCCTCGGTTCGGGGTCGTCGGTCGGTTCGGGTCGACGGTCCAGATCGTCGGCGAGCACGTGCGCGAACCGGTCGAGGCGGTCGCGCCACGAGGCCTCGAGCTGATCGAGGAGGAGGTGCGTGCGGCGGATCGCGTCCACGTTCCCCCGGACGAGCTGTTCGCGCCCGTGCCGTCGCTCGCGCTCCAGCACGGCCACGTGCTTCTGCACGGCGGCGAAGCTCATCGGGTAGGAACGAGCGAGGTCCGACACCGAGTGCTCGCACCGCAGCGTGCGGGTCACGATGTCCCGCCGGGTGGGATCGGCCAGCGCATGGAACAGCAGGTCGGCCGGTCGTTACGAGTCGGTGCTCACCCGGTACAGCTCGACGGAGATCATGTCGTCGGCCAGCTCCTGGCCGCTGAAGACGCAGTCGAAGGCCTTGGCCACGCGGAGGACCATCTCGGCGTTGGCGGCGCTGACCGCCATGTGGCAGGCGCCGTCCGAACTCAGGCGCTCCCAGAGGATGCCGATCTCGAAGCCCCGGCTGAACTCGGGATCGTCGGTATCGAAGTGGACGGTCGACTCCATGGATCGCCTATCGACACCGCGGTGCCTTCTCTTTACCCCTGATGCATCCCTGATGCCTCCCTGACGCCTCCGACCCGGTTGACGCCGTGCCGGCGCGACCGCACCATGGGGGGATGACCGACCGGGCACGCCTCCTGCTGGACCAGTTCCTCGGGGCGCTGGGCGGACCCGGTCCGGTCGGCGGCGTCGAGCTCACCCCGGGCGGATCCCTGCCCTCGGTGTTCGCCGTGAGCGACCTCGCCCAGGCGTCGGTCGGTGCCGCCGGCGCCGCGTGCGCCCGCCTGGTGGCGCTCGGCGCGGGCGTCGGTCCGTCCGTGACCGTCGACCGCGATCTGGCGTCGGCCTGGTTCGGGTTCTCGATCCGTCCGGAGGGCTGGGAACTGGTGAGCCCGTGGGACGCGCTGGCCGGCGACTACCGGGCCGAGGACGGGTGGATCAAGCTGCACACCAACGCGCCCCACCACCGCGCCGCCGCCCTCGCCGTCCTCGGCGTCCCCGGGGACCGCGACGCCGTGGCCGGTGCCGTCGCCACCTGGTCGGCGGACGACCTCGAGACCGCGGTCGTCGACGCCGGTGGGGCGGCTGCGGCGCTCCGGTCGCGGGCCGCGTGGGACGCGCACCCCCAGGGGATCGCCGTCGCCGGCGAGCCCCTGGTCCACCACCAGGTCACGGATCCCGTCCCGGGGACGGCCGCGCCGCCGATGGACGCCGGGAGGCCCCTGGCCGGGCTCCGGGTGCTCGACCTGACCCGGGTGCTGGCCGGGCCGGTCGCCACGCGCCTGCTCGCCGGTTGGGGCGCCCAGGTCCTGCGGATCGACCCGCCGGGTTGGGACGAGCCGGGCGTGGTGCCCGAGGTCACGCTGGGAAAGCGGTGCGCCCGTCTCGACCTCACCATGCCCGAGGGACGGGACCGCTTCCTCCGGTTGCTCGCCTCCGCCGACGTGCTCGTCCACGGCTACCGGTCCGACGCCCTCGAGGGTCTCGGACTCGGGGCCGCCCTCCGGTCCGAGACCCGGCCCGGACTCGTCGATGTCAGCCTGGACGCCTACGGCTGGACCGGTCCGTGGGTGACCCGCCGCGGATTCGACAGTCTCGTGCAGATGAGTTCGGGGATCGCCGAGGCCGGCAGGGCGGCAACCGGGGCGGACCGGCCCGTGCCGCTGCCGGTGCAGGCCCTGGACCACGCC
>DATLRE010000200.1:0-1233 GCA_035534835.1 Acidimicrobiales bacterium | reverse complement strand
CGTCGAGTTCGGGTTCGTCGCCCGCGACGACACCGAGCTGCTGGCCCGGATGTCGCTGGTCCAGTCGGGTGGGACCGGGTGGATCAACCTCCAGCCGGTCATCGACGAGGAGCACCAGCCGGACGCGCCGGGCCCGTTCGCTTTCCTCGGCGGGTCGACCCACCAGGTCCCCGTGGTCACGTGGATGCCGGGACGGCACCAGGCCGGACGTCCGACGAAGCCGACCACCGTCGGCCTGCAGCACGCCGCGGGTCCGCGGGTGGCACGGCGGCTGCGCGACCTCGGCCTGCCCGTTCCCGACGGGTGGCGGGTCACCCAGGACCATCCGCGTCGGGGCCTCGTCGCCGAGGTGCCGGCCGACGCCGACAACGCCGCGGTGGTCGACTGGCTGCTGCGGGCGGCCACGATCGTGTGCCAGGTGGAGATGACCGGGCGGTGGACGGCCCAGGTCCACCCGGGACTCGCCTGACCGACCGGCGGACCGACCGACCGACCGACCGGCGGACGCGTCCGGTCGGACCCCCGCCTACAGTCGGTGGCGAGGCGCGGTCCGGCGCCGGTCGGCCGAGTGCGGGAGGTGTCTCGATGATCAAGGAGTTCAAGGAGTTCCTGCTGCGGGGGAACCTGCTCGACCTGGCCGTGGCCGTGGTCATCGGTGCCGCGTTCACCGCGGTGGTCACGGCCGTCACGGTCGACATCATCACGCCGTTCATCAAGGCCATCTTCGGGGGCAAGACCCAGTTCGACAGCATGCTGTGGACCGTCAACGGGTCGAAGATCTACTACGGCAGGGTGCTCACGGCACTGCTCAATTTCGTGATCGTGGCGGCCGTGGTCTTCTTCCTGGTCATCAAGCCGGTCAACACGCTGATGGCCAGGCTCGGACGGACGCCGACCGAGGAGCCGGTCCGCGAATGCCCCGAGTGCCTGTCCAAAGTGCCCGACGCTGCGACCCGCTGCGCCTACTGCACCTCGGCGCTTACGCCCACCGCCGGCTGATCCGCGCCCGGTACGGTCGCCGCCGAACGGGACGCGACGGCGGTCGGCCCGTCCCCGGCGGTCGGGGCCACGACGTGCACGGCGTGGAGCTCCGCGTGGACGCGACCGGGAACCCCGCGCCACACCAGTGCGGCGGCCACCAGGGCCGCGGAGGTCAGCGCGGCGGCCGACACGAACGGCAGCCACGGCCCGACGGCGAAGGCGGCGCCGGCCACGGCGGCCGAGACCGCCGTC
>DATLRE010000199.1:0-1249 GCA_035534835.1 Acidimicrobiales bacterium | reverse complement strand
CAGCTACTACCTGGTCGAGCGACCGGTCATGGAGGGCGTGTTCTGGCGGTCGGTGCGCGCCGCCGCACCGGCACTGGCCGCCCTGGGGGCCACCGTCGCCGTCGTGGTGGTCGGCACCGTGGCGCCCGCGGTGGCGGCCGCGCACACCGTGGCCGCGCCACGCGCTGCGCTCCCCGCCGCCGTCCACGACCGGCTCGAGTCGGCGGGTGCCTTCACCACCGACCCCGTCCGGTTCCTCCTCCTCGGTGACTCGGTGGCCATCACCCTGTCGGTCGGCCTGGCCGCCGGTAGCGTCCACACCTACGGCGTCCAGGTCATCGACCAGGGCGTGTTCGGGTGCGACTACGACGCCGCTCCCGCCTACAGCCAGGGACAGCTGGTCACGCCGTTCACCACGTGCCTGCAGTGGCGCACCCTCTACGCCGGGGACGTCGCCCGGACCCGGCCCGATGTCGTCGGCCTGCTCCTCGGCCGGTGGTCGCTCACCGACCGGGTGGTCGACGGCCGGATCGTCCACGTGGGTGAACCGGCCTGGGACGCCCACCTGGTGGCCGAGTACACCGACGTCGTCCGCAGCCTGGCCTCCCGGAACGTCCGGGTGGTGCTGTTCACCGTGCCGTACTTCTCCCCGCCGCAGACCGCACCCGACGGTGCCCTGTTCCCGGAGGACCGGCCGTCCCGGGTGGTGGCGTTCAACCGCGACCTCGCCCGGGTGGCCGCGGCCGCCGGGGGCGCGGTGACCCTGGTCGACCTCAACGCCATGCTCTCCCCCCACGGCCGGTTCCAGACCGTGGTGGACGGGGTCGTCGCCCGGTGGCCCGACGGGATCCACGTCACCCCGGCCGGCGGTCAGTGGCTGCAGCCCCGGATCCTGCCCACGGTGGCCACCCTCGGCCTCGAGGCACGCGCCGGGGTGACCCGGTGACCGCCGGCGCCCACTCGGCCTCCCGCCCGCCCGCACGCTCCGCCCACCAGGCACTGCGCACGTCGGCCACCGGCCGCGAGCGGGTCGTCGCACTCGACGGGCTGCGCGCCTTCGCACTGCTGATCATCATGGGCTACCACTTCGGGGTCGCCCGGTTCCAGGGCGGGTTCTTCAGCCTGGACATCTTCTACGTCCTGTCCGGCTACCTGATCACCGGCCTGCTGCTGGGGGAGTGGGCCCGGTCGGCCCGCATCCGGCTCGGGGCGTTCTGGGCCCGCCGGGCGAGGCGCCTGCTGCCCGCGCTCGCCGTGGTGCTGGTGGTGG
>DATLRE010000198.1:0-1550 GCA_035534835.1 Acidimicrobiales bacterium | reverse complement strand
GTCGTGCATCCCGGTCAGGATGAGGAGCACCAGGGCGAGGTGGAGGTGCCCGGTGGCGACCGCCACTGCGGTTGCCGCCGCCGAGACGAGCCCGGTGGCGGTCAGCACGTCAGCGGAGATGCCGACCTGCTGCAGTTTGCGACCGACCGGTCCGGTGCCCCGATCCACCGTGTCGCGCCATCGCCCGTCGAACATGAACGCTCCTTGAGAAGTTCCCTCAAGACTACCACCTGCTAACTCCAGGCAGCGGTTGCGGTCGTGACGGGGAACATCCAGGTCAGGGGGGTCGTGACTGCCCCCTCGGCAGGCGAGCGGCCGGATCCGGGTCCGATTCGGATCGGGGTCCGGCCCCACCGGTAGGCCGCAGTCGGGACAACCGCCGCCGCGGGGAAGGCCACGTCCTCCCCGGGGCGCGACACGCGGTCGTTCCGTAGCGTGCGGACCCTGGTCAGGCTCCTCCGTCCGCCGGGCGGTCCGCCGGCCAGGCCGCCGTCAGCCGTTCCCAACTCGAAGCCAACGTCTCGGGAAGCACCCGGGTGTCGGCCACCGCGGTCATGAAATTGGTGTCGCCCCGCCAGCGGGGGACGGCGTGGAGGTGCAAGTGCCGAGGGATGCCGGCGCCGGCCGCCTCGCCGAGGTTCGCCCCCAGGTTGATCCCCTCGGGCGCATAGGCCGCCTCGAGGGCGGCGACCCCCGCCCGGGCCGCGGACCACAGCTCGGCGGCCTCGTCGTCGGCCAGGTCGCCGAGAGATCCCACGTGGCGCACGGGCACGGCCATCAGGTGGCCGCTCGCGTACGGGAAGGCATTGAGGACGACGAGGACCGACTGCCCGGACCACAGGACGCCGTTGGCCGCCGACGGCGGCCCGCTCGCCGCGATCCGGCAGAAGACGCACTGTCCGGGGTCGTCGGCCGACCGTTCGGGCGATGCCGACCCGCGGTCGTGCGGATCCCCACCCGAACCGGACACGTACGCCGTTCGCCATCCGGCCCACAGGCGATCGAGGCTCATCGGCCCGCTCCTCGGGACGTGCGGTGTACCGGGGAGCGGTCGGTGACCCGGACCGTCGTCCGCTCCATCAACCGGCCACCCACCCGGCCGCCCACGCACCTGGCGGCCACCCGGACGCCCACCCGGTCCGTCACTCGTCGGCGTCCGGCTCGGGGTTGGTCCGTTCGTCGATCTCGCGGCGGAGGGCCTCGGTGAAGTCCTCCACCCGGACGCCACGCTCGGGCCGGGCACTCCCCCGCCGGTTCACCCCGACGGTGCCGGCCGCGACATCGTCGTCGCCGACCACCAGGACATAGGGGAGCTTCTCGAGCTTGGCCCGGCGGATCCGGGCGCCGAGCGGCTCGTCGGCCGGGTCCACGCTGACCCGGACCCCGAGGGAGCGCAGCCCGGCAGCCACGCCCTCGGCATACCCCTGGTGGTCGTCGCGCACGCCGAGCACCCGGACCTGCTCGGGCGAGAGCCACGTCGGCAACGCGCCGGCGTAGTGCTCGACCAGGATGGCGAAGAACCGCTCGATGGACCCGAACAGCGCCCGGTG
>DATLRE010000197.1:0-1652 GCA_035534835.1 Acidimicrobiales bacterium | reverse complement strand
GGTGGCGCCAGGGATGATCGGGATCGCGCCGGTGGACTCCACCGCCCGGGGTTGGTCAAGGGCCAGGGGCAGGTCGAGCACGAACCGGGAGCCCGCCCCCTCCTGGGATGTGACCGACACCGAACCGTCGTGGGCGGAGGCCACATGGCGCGCTATGGAAAGCCCGAGGCCGCTGCCCCCCGGGTCGGTGTCCCGCTCGACCCGGTAGAAGCGCTCGAAGATGCGGTCGATGTCCCGCGCCGGAATGCCGGCGCCGTTATCGGTGACGCTCATCTGCACCCGGTCATCGACGGCATCGATGCCGATCTCGACCGATCCGCCCCGCTCGGAATACTTGACCGCGTTCTCCACCAGGTTGAACAGGGCGGCTATCAGCTGGCGGCGTTCACCGACCACGGACAGACGACGGCGCAGCGCCGGGGGGACGACCGTCACCCCCAGGGTGTCGGCCATAGGGGTGACCCTTGAAACCGCCTCGCTGACCACCGAGGTGACGGACACGGCCTGGCGGACCGGGTTGGCCTCGGCTTCCAGCCGGCTCAGCTCGATGACATCCTCGAGGACCCGAACCACCCGGTCGGCTTCCGCTCCCAGCCGGGCGGCCAGTCGCTTGATGACCGTGGCCGCCGTCTCCTCGGCCAGCATCTCGGCCAGCACGGCAAGCGCCCCCACAGGGGAGCGCAGCTCGTGACTGGCGTTGGCGATGAAGTCGCGCCTGACCTCGTCCATCCGGCGCCGCTCGGTCTCGTCCTCCACCGTGGCCATGACGCCGACGGCCCGATGGCCATCATCGACGGGACGGCCGCGCAGGACGTAATGGCGCCGGGGCGGCCCGAACAGGTCGACCTCGTCCTCCACCGCTTCGTCCGAACGCAGGGCCCGTTCGAGAAGGGCTTCGAGAGCCTGCTCGACCAGCACGTCCCCGTGCCCGCCGGCCATGGATTCGGCCAGCACGTTGCGGTATTCGATGCTGCCCATGTCGTCGGCCAGGATCACACCGAGGGGCATGGCGTCGAGGGCCCCGGCCAAGCGGGCCGCCCGGCGCTCGGCGTCGTTGTGACTGACCAGGAGGGACTCAGCCGCCCTCTCCGCCCGGGCCAGCACCCGCTCGGTGCCACCGGACTCGGCGTCGGCGGTGTCCGAGCCCAGCCGCATGGTGAGGGCCGCCAGCCGGCGGCGCATAGAGCGCCTCGACCTCTGCCACATGGTGAGGGTGGTGACGGTGATGAACCCGGCTCCGGCCATGCCGGCCAGGTACGGGGTGGTTCCCCCGGTCAGGTCCACTCCGACCAGGCTAAGGGCTGGGGGCCCCCAAGGGACTGATCCGCGATCGGCATCCCGTAGGCGACGGCGAGGTCCCACACCTCGGTGACATAGGCAGCCGAGTGGTTGTAGGCATAGATCGCTCCAGGCAGGTCCCCGGCGTCGGCGCCGTCGGCGCAGAGCAGGCGGGCCGCCGCCCATACGGCATCGGTGGCGTCGTAAGGGCTCGGCGGGTCGGCGCCGCCGGCGGGTACCGGACGGGCGTACTCAGCGAAGGTGGCCGGCTCGAACTGCATGACCCCCTCCGCCCCGGCGAAGTTCGCCCCCCACTGCACGCCCGCCGCCTCTGATGTGCCGTTGTCCGACTCCACCGTTCCGATGGCGGCCAG
>DATLRE010000196.1:0-21064 GCA_035534835.1 Acidimicrobiales bacterium | reverse complement strand
CTCCACCCCGTGGAGATCGGGCGTCGGGTAACCCGCGAGATGGACCTCCAGCGCCGCCTGGGGGTGCACGGCCTCATCGCGCCCAACGCCTTCGTGGTCCATCTGTCGGCCTCGGACTTCGACCGGTTCGAGTCGTTCCTCGACGCCCTGGTCCGCGAGCTGGAGGAGGCGGCGCGGGAGCACGCCCGCACGGAGGAGTACGTCTTCGTGGGGCCGGTCACCGTCTCGGTCGTGGAGGACCCCCGTCAGCGACGGGGCCGGTTCGCCGTGGTCTCGGACGTCCACGAGGGCCCCCAGGGGCTGTCGGCTGCGTCCGTGGTGCTCGCCGACGGCATGCGCGTGGTGCTCGGACCCGAGCCCATTTCCGTGGGTCGCCTGCCCGAGAGCACGATCGTGGTCAACGACCCGAACGCCAGCCGGCGGCATGCCGAGATCCGGCGGAGCGGCAACGACGTGGTCGTGGTCGACCTGAATTCGACCAACGGTACGAGGGTCAACGGGGCCACCATCCGCGAGCGGGTGCTCAACGACGGCGACCAGATCGTCATCGGGACGACCGTGCTCCGCTTCGAGACCTCGTGATCGCTGGCGCCCGACCTTGATCCCACTCCTGGCATCCGCCGCACCGGCCCCGATCGACAACACCCCGCTCCTCCGGTTGCTGGGGTTCGGCGTCATCCTGCTGCTGTGGCTCTTCTTCATGTGGGTGGTCCGCGCCGTCTGGGTCGAGGTGCGCCCGCTCAAGCGCAAGCGGCGACGGGGCAGGGACGTCGACCCGGTGGTGGACGGCAAGCGGCGACGGGCCCTCCGCCTCCACGTGATCCGGCCCGACGAGCAGTCCGGGCGGGTCTACGACGTGGGCGACGAGGTCACCGTCGGGCGGGCCCCGGGCTGTGGGGTGCCGATCGACTACGACTCCTACGCCTCGAACCTCCACGCCCGCCTGTTCCGGCTCGACGGGGACCTGTGGGCCGAGGACCTCGGCTCCACCAACGGCACGTGGGTGAACACGGTGCGGATCGACGAGCGGACGAAGCTCGAGAAGGGCGACCTCCTGCAGGTGGGCGGCACCGTCTTCGAGGTCGGGCGCTGACATGACACTCCTGCGCTCCGGATCGGCGACGGACACGGGACTGGTGCGGTCGGTCAACCAGGACCTCGCCGTCGAGACGGGCACCCTGTTCGCGGTCGCCGACGGCATGGGAGGCCACGCCGGGGGCGAGGTCGCCGCCCGTCTGGCCGTGGACACCCTGACGGTCGCGTTCGGCGCCAAGCCCACCGGCGCCGGACTGTCCGAAGCGGTCAACGAGGCCAACCGGGTCGTCTTCGAGCACAGCCTGGACAATGCCGAGCTGCGGGGAATGGGCACGACCCTGACGGCCGCCGCCCTGGTGAACGAAGACGACCGGGACGTGATCGCCCTGGTCAACGTGGGCGACTCCCGCTCGTACCGCTTCCACGACGGCGAACTGACCCAGATCACCGTCGACCACAGCCTGGCCGAGGAGATGGTCCGCAGCGGCGAGATCAGCGAGTCCGAGGCCGCCGTGCACCCGCACCGCCACATCCTGACCCGGGCGCTCGGTGTCGCCGAGGACGTGGTCGTCGACCTCTGGCGGATCCAGCCGACCCGGGGCGACCGGTACCTGCTGTGCTCCGACGGCCTGACCAACGAGCTCGAGCCGGCGCAGATCGCCGAGGTGCTGGGCACGGTGCCCGACCCCCAGGTGGCCGCCGACCTCCTGGTACGTGCGGCCCGGACGCACGGGGGGAGCGACAACATCACCGTCGTGGTGGTGGACGTGGTGCTCGACGACGAACTGGGGGGAGCGGACAGTTCGGCTCCGGTCGTCGCCGCCGTGGCGCCCGACTTCCGCACCGCCGCCGGAGGGGTCGGCACCGAGGTGCCGACAGCTACCGGCACCGAGGACGTCGAGGTGCTGCCCGGGCCCGAACCGCTGAAGCCGAAGTTCCGTGACCGCTGGCGTGCCCGGCGCAGGGCCCGCCGGGCGGCGCGCGGGCGCCGCCTGGTGACCGTGCGTACACTCCTGTTCGTGGTGCTGGTCTGCGCCATCGTGGCCGGCGCCTTCTACGCCGTCCGGTGGTACGACACCAACGCCTACTACGTGCAGGTCAACAACAACGAGCTGATGATCTACCACGGCCGGCTCGGCGGCGGCGTGCTCTACAAGCCGGTGGAGGTCGAGCGCACCGGGGTCACCACGGCCGACATCCCCGCCTACGCCGTGGCCGGACTCGAGACCGGCATCCAGGAGAGCTCGCTCAAGGCGGCCCAGGCCTACGTCGCCGGCCTGGTGGCCACGCACCACCAGGACGTCTGCAACCAGAACCCGGCCACGCCGGGCTGCACCCCCACGACCACGACCACGACCCTGCCGGTCTCGCCCGGCGCCACCACGACCACGACGAAGGTGCCCTGATGGAACGTCGCATCCGCCGACTCGGGATCGTCATGCTCCTCTGCTTCGCGGCGCTCTTCATCCAGCTCAACAACATCCAGATCGTGAAGGCACCCGGACTGGCGAAGGCGCCGAACAATCCCCGGGTGCTGGCCCTGGCCCGGGACAACCCCCGCGGCGACATTTTGTCGGCGGACGGCATCGTGTTGGCCAGCTCGGTGCCGAACAAGGGCTATTACAAGTACCGGCGGGTCTACAACCCGTACACCGCCACGCTCTTTTCGCAGATCGTGGGCTACGACACCATCTTCGGCACGAGGACCGGGGTCGAGGCCGAGTACAACCAGTACCTGCAGCCGCACACCCGGCCGGCCAAGACGCTCAGCGACCTCCTGACCAATCGAACCGTCACCGGCAACGTGCTCCTGACCATCAACTCCGCCCTGCAGCTGAAGGTGGCCGGCATCGTCGAGGGCATCAACAAGAACGGAAGCGCCCCCCAGGCCGGCGCGGTGGTCATCAACGTGAAGACCGGTGCCATCGAGGCCATGTACGGGCGCCCAACCTTCGACCCCAATCGTCTCGCTTCCCAGGACGCCAAGGCGGTGACGGCGTACTACAACTCGCTCGACCCGAAGAACGGCGCCAACAGCCCACTGGTCTCCCAGACGTTCCAGCACGGGTTCCTCCCCGGGTCGACGTTCAAGGTGGTGACCTCGTCCGCCGTCTACGACCACCAACCGGCCCTGGCCAAGGTGGACTACCCGCTGCCCCTCCCGCCGGCATCGCCGATCGCGGGGTGCATCTCGGTACCCCAGACCCCGCTGCCGGTGTGCAACTACGCCCACGAGGTGTGCGGCGGCACGATCGAGGTCGCACTCGCCGTATCGTGCAACACCGTGTTCGCCCAGTACGGCATGGCACTCAAGACCAGCCTCAACACCGAGGCCGAGGCCTTCGGTTTCAACAAGAAGGTCCCTCTCGACATCCCCGACGTGGGGGTGTCGAACTTCCCGACAGCGGCCGAGCTGGTCAACAACGCCCCCTTGCAGGCGTACTCGGCCTTCGGCCAGGGGACCTCGGTCAGCTCGGACATCGCCACCACCCTGCAGATGGCCCTGGTGACCGCCGGGATCGCCGACCAGGGGGTGATCATGACCCCGCACGTCATGCGCGAGATCCGGGACACGTCGGGCAACCTGATCGAGGCCTACAAGCCGACACCGTGGCTGCACGCCACCAGCCCGCTGACGGCGGCAGCGGTGACCCAGTTGATGCGGGGTGTCGTGACCAGCGGCACGGCGCAGGGCATCTTCCCCGCCAGCGAGGACGTTGCGGCCAAGACGGGGACGGCCCAGACCGGTCCCAACAACGCGCTCACCAACGACTGGATGGTCGCCTTCGCTCCGGCCAACAACCCGAAGGTCGCCGTGGCCGTGTCGGTGCCCAACCAGATCGGCAGCTCCACAGGTGCCTCCATCTCCGGTCCCCCGACCGCGGCCATCCTGTCGGCCGCCCTGGCGGCCACGCCGTGACCCCGACCGACGGGCGTACGCGCCCCACCCTTTCTGCACCGATTTGTACACCGGAACCGAGCGATAGCAGGCATAGGCTTTGACCCACATGGACCCGACCCAGTCGCCGCGTGTCTTCTCCGAGCGCTATGAACTCAACCATCTGATCGCCCGCGGCGGCATGGCCGAGGTGTACCGCGCCCACGACCGCCTGCTCGACCGACCGGTGGCGCTCAAGGTCCTGTTCCCGGAACTGTCGGTCGACCGGTCGTTCGTCGAGCGGTTCCGCCGCGAGGCCCAGGCGGCGGCCAACCTCTCGCACCCCAACATCGTCCCGGTGTTCGACTGGGGGGAGGATACGGGCACCTACTTCATCGTCATGGAGTACATCGACGGCCGTCCGCTGTCGTCGATCCTGAAGTCCGCCGGTCCGCTCTCGGCGGAGCGCACCGCCGACATCGGTTCCCACGTGGCGGCGGCCCTGGGCTACGCACACAAGAACGGCGTCGTCCACCGGGACGTCAAGCCCGGCAACGTCCTGATCACCGACGACGGCCAGGTCAAGGTGACCGACTTCGGGATCGCCCGTGCCGTCAACACCGAGGAGAGCCTCACCCAGACCGGTGCCGTGATGGGCACGGCCACCTACTTCTCGCCCGAGCAGGCCGAGGGCCTCGGGGTCGACTCGCGCAGCGACATCTACTCGCTCGGCGTGGTGCTGTTCGAGATGGTCACCGGGCGCCCGCCCTTCCTCGGCGACTCGCCCGTAGCGGTGGCGTCGAAGCACGTGCGCGACCACCCTCCGGCGCCGCGCGAGCTCAATCCGCAGATCCCGCCGACCTTCGAGGCCATCATCCTCAAGTCGATGGCCAAGGACCCGGCCCACCGCTACGCAACCGCCGAGGAACTCCGCGCCGACCTGCTCCGGTTTAACGAGGGCCGCAGCGTGCTGGCCATGGAGGACACCACGGGCATCGTCGGGGTGGCCGCTGCGACCACCACCATGGCCGCGGTCGGCGGCATGGACACCACCCGGGCCGTCGGTGCCGTCGGACCGCTCGATCCTTCCGACACGGGGGTGGACGGGGACGCCCCCGACGAGGGGAAGTCCAACCGGACCCGCAACTACGCCATCGCGCTCGTCGTGCTGCTCCTGATCCTGGGCATCGCCGGCTACTTCCTGGGCCGCAGCCTCGGATACTTCGGCGGCGACGCCTCGTTCAACCTTCCGAACGTGGTGGGCCAGCAGGCGCCGGTGGCCACGGCCACCCTTCGGGCCGACGGGCTCAGCGTCAAGCAGGTGCAACAGGTGTCGAACGCCCCGGTGGGACAGGTGATCTCGACGGACCCGACGGCGAATTCGCTGGTCAAGAAAGGCGACACGGTGACCCTGCGCGTGGCCCAGGCGCCTCCGCCGATCCAGGTGACCGTGCCCGACGGCCTGACCAACACCACCCAGACCAACGCCGTAGCCATCCTGCAGAGCGCCGGTCTCCAGTCGACGGCGGTGTTCCGCACGAGCACGGCGCCGAAGGGGACGGTACTGAGCACCAACCCGGCGTCGGGCACCAAGGTCAACCAGGGATCCACGGTCACGCTGACCGTCTCGTCGGGACCGGCCAACGTGATCGTGCCGTCGCTCGCGGGCCTGACCCAGGGGGCGGCGGGCCAGGCCCTGGGCACCGCCGGGCTCAACCTGGGCAACGTGTCCTCGGCCGCGTCCACGCAGTACGCGGCCGGTCTGGTGGTGTCGTCGAACCCGTCCACCGGTGCCTCGGTGTCGCCGGGCAGCTCGGTCGACATCGTCGTCTCGTCCGGCCCGCCGCCGTCCACCACCACGACGACCACGTCCACCACGACCACGACGGCACCCACGTCGACCACGACCACGACCACGAAGCCCTGACGGCCGCGACGGTCCCGCAGACCGTCGCTGGCGGCCGGTTCCCGTCAGCCGGCGGAGGCCAGGAAGTTGGCGAGGAGCGACGGCCCCTCGAGCGTGAGCAGCGACTCGGGGTGGAATTGGACGCCCTCGACGGCCATGGTCCGATGTCGCAGGCCCATGATGACGCCGTCGGACGTGCGGGCCGTGACCTCGAGCACGTCGGGAAAGGTGGACGGCTCCACGACCAACGAGTGGTAGCGGGTGGCGACGAAGGGATCGGGCAGGCCGGCGAACACCCCGGCACCCCCGTGATGGATCTCCGACGTCTTCCCGTGCATCAGGGTCGGGGCATGCACCACCTCGCCGCCGAAGGCCTGGCCGATGGCCTGGTGGCCCAGGCACACGCCCAGGATCGGGAGCTCGCCGGCCAGCTCGCGGATGACGGCGAGCGAGATTCCGGCGTCCTCCGGGCGTCCCGGACCGGGGGAGATCAGCACGGCGTCGGGTGTCTCCGCACGGATGCCGGCGACGTCGATGGCGTCGTTGCGGAAGACGACCGGGTCGGCGCCCAGCTCGCCCAGTTCCTGGACGAGGTTGTAGACGAACGAGTCGTAATTGTCGATGACCAGCACGCGGGTCGCCATGGGAGGACGATCGTACCGGGCGCCCGGGGTGGCGCCGCTCCGGACCCCCGGGCCGTGACCCGGGGTCCGGCCACGGCCCGGGTCCGACTGTGGCTAATGTTCGCCCATGGCATCCACGGCCAAGCAGGGCCCGGGCAGGGCGCAGAAGAAGGGCCGGTCGACGTCCGGGCGGGTCACCGCGTCGGCCCGGGGCTCGTCGGCACCGTCCGGTTCGGTCCAGTCCAACCGCTACACGCCGCCCATCGACCGGAGCCAGAAGACCAGTCCCCTGTGGCTCGGCGTCCTCATCATCGCCATGTTCGGCCTGGGCGTCGTGATCGTGATCCTGAACTACGCGGGGCTGCTGCCCGGCGGGGTCAACAACGCGTGGCTGATCGCCGCCATCGGGGCCATCTTCGTCGGGCTCCTCCTGGCCACCCGCTACCACTGACCGCAGCGGGCCCGGGTGGGCGCGGATGTCGACGTCGTCCCGCCGGTGCCGCCCGGAATCGGGACGACCGGCCCCGGAGGGCCGGTCGTCCGTGCTCCTTCCGATGCCGGCGGGTGCCGGCCGGAGATCAGCCCAGGCGCTCGATGATGGTGGCGTTGGCCATGCCGCCGCCCTCGCACATCGTGAGCAGGCCGTAGCGGCCGTTGGTGCGCTCGAGCTCGTTGAGCAGCGTGGCCATGAGCTTGGCACCCGAAGCGCCGAGCGGGTGGCCGAGGGCGATGGCCCCGCCGTTCACGTTGACCCGCTCGAGGTCGACGTCGAGTTCCTTGGCCCAGGCGATCGGCACCGAGGCGAAGGCCTCGTTGATCTCGATCACGTCGATGTCGTCCATGGTCAGGCCGCCCCGCTCGAGCGCCATCTTCGTGGCCGGGATCGGTCCCGTGAGCATGGTGATCGGGTCGCTGCCGGCCACCGCGAAGGCGTGGAACCGGGCCCGGGGCGTGAGGCCGAGCTCGGCGGCCTTGGCGTCGCTCATCACGAGGACGCCCGAGGCGCCGTCGGTGATCTGCGACGAGTTTCCGGCCGTCACCATGCCGTTGTCCGGCCGGAAGGCGGGCTTCAGATTGGCCAGGGTCTCCACCGAGGAGTCGGGGCGGATGCCCTCGTCGGTGGTGATGAACTCGTCGGTGTCGTTGCGGTCGTCGTCCTTGACGGCCACCGGGAGCAACTCCCGCTCGAAACGGCCCTCGGCCGTGGCCTGGGCGGCGCGCTGATGGGACCGCACCGAGAACTCGTCCATGTCCTCGCGGGTGATGCCCCACTGCTCGGCGATCAACTCGGCGCCCTCGCCCTGGCTGACCAGTCCGCCGCGCTCGGCGTAGCGGGCCATCATCCGCGGGCCGAAGGGGTAGCCGAGGTCACGGACGACCGAGGCACCCATCGGGGTGCGGCTCATGACCTCGACGCCTGCACCGATCACGATGTCGTAGGCGCCGGCGATGACGCCCTGGGCGCCGAAGTGGAGCGCCTGTTGGCTCGAACCGCACTGGCGGTCGAGGGTGGTGGCGGGCACGGACTCGGGGAATCCGGCGGCAAGAACGGCGTTGCGGCCGACGTTCAGGGACTGCTCGGCCACCTGCATGACGCAGCCCATGATCACGTCGTCGACGAGGGCGGGGTCGAGGTCGTTGCGCTCGACGAGGGCCTTCAGGGGCTCGGAGGCGAGGTCGGCGGCGTGCCAGTTGCGGAGCTTGCCGTTGCGCTTGCCCCCGGGTGTGCGTACGGCGTCGATGATGACGGCGTCGGTCATGGTGCGTCTCCTTCCGAGGTCCGGCGGAACCGTTCCTGCCGGCCGTGCTCGGGTCTGTTGGGTGCTGCGGGGCCGGATGCCCCGTGGGGCCTCCAGGAAGAACGCCCCGCGGAGAGACTACCGGGGCCCGGCCGGCCCCGGCCACCGGGGCCCGGGGTCGGCGAGCGCGGCACGGCCTGCGTCCACCCGGCACCGGTGTCCCATCCCGGCGCTACGGTCGTGGCCATGACGGGTCGGATCAAGGACATGGACCGCTGGCTGGGCGACGGGGGCATGGAGCTCATCGGCACGGTAGGGGCGTCGTTCGACGCCTACGGGGTGGACGGTGAGGACCTCGGCTGGGTGGACGGGACCTTCACGCCGACCGCGCCCGCCTGCAACCCCCATGGGATCGTGCAGGCCGGGGTGCACGGGCTGCTGCTCGACGCCGCCATGAACTTCGCCATCAACGCGGCCCTCCCCGGCCGGTCCCGGACCCGGGCCACGCTCGAGATGAAGGTCGAGACCATGCGTCCGGCGGTGCTCGGTGAGTCCTACCGGCTGCGGGGCGAGGTCGTCCGGCTGGCCCGTCAGGTCGCCTATGCCGAGGCATCGGTGACCGACGCCGACGGGCACCTGCTCAGCCGGTCCACGGGGACCTTCCTCCTCCACCGGCCCGACGAGGCCGCACCCACCGAACCGACCTGAGCCGCCGGGGGCCACACGGCGGCCGTTCCGGGTTCGCGGCACCGACGGGGTGCCGCCCACCACCGTCCGACCGAGGAGCGCCGTGCGCACCTGCCCACCCACCCCCGCCCACCGTGAGCAGGACCCCGGCGCCGACCCCCGGTGCCCGGTGTGCGGCCGGGGCACGCGGACTCCGGTCGACGGGCGGGGCCCGGTGTGCTTCTGCTGCAGGACGGTGGCCGCCCAGCTGCGCCTTCCGCTCGTGCCGCTGGTGGCGCTCTCCGAGTACCGCGTGGGCGACCGGTCCCACCGTCGGCTCCGTGCCTACAAGGACGGGCCGGTGGCCGAGGCCCGGGACCGGAGCAGGAACGACCTGGTTGCGGAGCTGGCCCGTGCGGTCGCCCACCCGACCGGCTCGACGGCGCGTCTGGGTCGGTGGGCGGTGGTGACCACGGTCCCCTCGACGGCCCGGCCGGGAGGCGCTCCGGCGGAACGCCTGGTCGACCGCGTGCCCGGTCTGGCCGAGTGCCACCTCCGGCTCCTCGTCCGGGGCCGGGGGAGCGGCGGGCACCTGCGGGCCGGTCGGGACGTGTTCGCCCTGGCCCCGGGGGTCGACCGGGCCGGTCTCACCGGCCTCCCGGTCCTGGTGTTCGACGACACGACCACAACCGGTGCGTCGGCACAGAGCGCGGCGGCGACACTGCGCCTGGGCGGTGCCCGGGTGGTCGGGATCCTGGCCATGGGTCGGGCGCTGGCCCCGGTCGACGGGTCCGGGGCATCCGCGGACGTCGGGGCGGCGTGAACGGGCAGTCGGGGGACCTGATATACTTGCTTGCTGCAAGCACCTAGATGGCGGGGAGCCTCACCTCCCCCGGGAAGTCCGGGTGTCCCGAGCAGACCGGGGCCTCGATCCCACCGACACGCCGAACCCAGGACCGCGCCGTGACCCCACCCACTCCAGACACCACCGAACGGCCGGCGCCGGCACCTGTGGCCCGGGTGTCCGCCGGCCTCGAACGCTCGTTGACCCAGGTGGGCCGGGCCATCCTGCGTCTCGAGGTGCCGTCCGACGCACTGCCGGACGGGGTGGCGATCAACCGGACGGGCCACTGGCTCCTGGTGATGGTGTCGGAGTCTGCTCCGGTCCGGCTGTCGGAGATCGCCGACTCGGTGGAGCTCGACCTGTCCACCGTCAGCCGCCAGGTCCGGGACCTGGTCACCGCCGGCCTGCTCGCCAAGGTGCCCGACCCCGCCGACGGCCGGGCGGCCCTGCTCAGCCTCACCGAGCGGGGGGCAGCCGTCCTGGAGGCGGTGTCGGAGGCCCGCCGCCGGGTCCTGGCCGAGGCCATCGCCGACTGGACCGACGAGGAGCGCACCGCGCTCGCCGACGGCCTGTTCCGGCTCGGTGCCGGGCTGCAGCACGCACGCGACGACGACGAGAGGAACCGATGAGCATCGATGCAGCGCCGAGGGGCGACACCGGGGGACACGACGGTGCGGACGGCGACGCGACCGGGGGGGTGACCCACACCGGCACACCGGGACTGGAGTCCGACGGCTCGGTCGTCGCGCTGACCCACCGGCAGATCCTCCTGGTCTTCAGCGGGCTCATGCTCGGCATGTTCCTCGCCGCCCTCGACCAGACGATCGTGGGGACGGCGCTCCCCACGATCGTGAACAGCCTGCACGGACTGAACCACATGAGCTGGGTGGTCACCGCCTACCTGCTCACGTCGACCATCTCGACGCCGCTGTACGGCAAGCTGTCGGACCAGTTCGGGCGCAAGGGCATCTTCCAGTTCGCCATCGTCGTGTTCCTGGTCGGGTCGGTCCTGGCCGGCCTCAGCCAGAACATGCTGGAACTCATCGCCTTCCGGGGCATCCAGGGCCTCGGCGCCGGCGGACTGATGGCCATGGCCATGACGATCATCGCCGACGTCGTCTCCCCCCGGGAGCGGGGTCGCTACCAGGGCTACTTCGGCGCCACCTTCGCCGTCGCGGCCATCGCCGGTCCGCTGCTGGGCGGCGTCTTCACCAGCTACCTGTCGTGGCGCTGGATCTTCTACATCAACGTCCCGATCGGCATCGTGGCCCTGGTGGTGACCTCGGCCGTGCTGAAGCTCCCCTTCCGCCGCCAGTCGCACCGGATCGACTTCCTCGGTGCCGGACTGATGATGGTCGGCGTGACCGCCGCCCTCTTCGTCACCGTGTGGGGCGGGACCCAGTACCCGTGGTCCTCCCCGCAGATCGTCGCCCTGGTGCTGGTGTCCGCCGTCTTCCTCGCCGCGTTCGTCGTCTGGGAGCACTACGCGGCCGAGCCCATCCTGCCGCCGTCGCTCTTCCGCATCGGGGTCTTCCGCACGGCGTCCACGGTCAGCTTCCTCCTGTCCATGGTCATGTTCGGGGCCATCATCTACCTCCCGCTCTACCTGCAGCTGGTGGACGGGGTGTCGATCATGGTGTCGGGCCTCCTGATGGTCCCGCTGATGCTGGGCCTGCTGGCCTCGTCGATCGTGTCGGGGCAGATCGTGACCCGCACGGGCAAGTACAAGGCGATGCCGATCATCGGGTCGGTGATGGTCGTCATCGGGATGTGGCTCCTGTCCCACCTGGGCCTCCACACCTCGCACCTGACCATGAGCCTCTACGTGATCGTGCTCGGCGCCGGGATGGGCATGACGATGCAGATCATGATCCTGGCCACGCAGAACGCCGTGCCAGCCGACTCGATCGGGACCGGCACCGCAGCGGTGACCTTCTTCCGGTCGCTGGGCGGCGCCTTCGGGACCTCGCTGTTCGGCGCCGTCTTCATCGCCGGGCTCAGCCACTGGATCCCGCGGCTGGTGCCCGGAGCCGTGGCGTCGGGCATCCACGTGAACGGGAGCTTCTCCATGAGTCCGGCCGACCTGCACGCGTTTCCGCCCCATGTGCAGCACGGCATCCTGGACTCGTTCGTGCGGTCGCTCCACACGGTGTTCCTCGTCGGGGTGCCGATCGCCGTCGTGATGTGCGTGACGACGCTGTTCCTGAAGCAACTGCCCCTGCGCTCGGCATCCGGGCTCCAGCGCCCGAGCGAGGACCTGGCCATGTCGATGGGCGAGGTCGGCTCCGCCGATGCCGAACTCGACGAAGGGGTCCTCGGCCGGGGAGCGTCCCGGGGCTGAGGCGGGCGCGGGCGCGCCGCCCGGGCCGTCGGGCTAGAACCGGGGGCATGGATCTCCGCATCTTCACCGAGCCCCAACAGGGCGCCTCGTACGACGACCTCCTGGCCGTGGCCCAGGCGGCCGAGGCGCACGGCTTCGACGCCTTCTTCCGCAGCGACCACTACCTCAAGATGGGAGAGGTGTCCGGTCTGCCCGGACCCACGGACGCGTGGATCACGCTGGCCGGAATCGCCCGCGAGACCTCGACGATCCGGCTCGGGACGCTGGTGACGGCGTCGACCTTCCGCCACCCCGGCGTGCTGGCCATCTCGGTGGCCCAGGTCGACGCCATGAGCGGGGGCCGGGTCGAGCTGGGGATCGGTGCGGCCTGGTACGACGGGGAGCACGCGGCCTACGGCATCCCCTTCCCCCCGATGGGCGAGCGGTTCGGGCGGCTCGAGGAGCAGCTGGCCATCGTCACCGGGCTGTGGTCGACACCGGAGGGCGCCCACTTCGACTTCGAGGGCGCCCACTACACGCTGGTCGACAGCCCGGCGCTGCCCAAGCCGGTCCAGCGGCCCGGACCGCCCATCATCATCGGCGGAGGGGGCCCGAAGCGCACGCCGCGCCTCGCTGCCACCTACGCCGCCGAGTTCAACCTGGGATTCGCCACCCCCGAGGAGACGGCGCCGCAGTTCGACCGGGTGCGCGATGCCTGTCGTGAGCACGACCGGGACCCGGCGACACTCGAGTTCTCGGTGGCGCAGGTGGTGTGCTGCGGCGCGACCGACGCCGACGTCGCCCGCCGGGCGTCCGCCATCGGCCGCCAGGTGGACGAGCTGCGCGACCACGGGCTGTGCGGCACACCGGACGAGGTGGTGCAGAAGCTGGGTCGGTTCGCCGCCATCGGCACGAGCCGGGTCTACCTGCAGGTGCTGGACCTCGCCGACCTCGACCACCTGGCGCTGCTCGGCGCCGAGGTGCTGCCCCGCGTCGTCGACCTCTGATCGGACCGGTGCTCAGGCCGCAGCCGCGGAGGTGCCCCACCGTTCGGCCACCAGGGTGAGCGAGCGGGCCCGGGACTCGAAGGCGTGGGCGCGGGTGGAGACCATGAGTTCGTCGGCCCCGGTGCGGTCCACCAGGGACGTGAGCCCACGGTGGACGGTGTCGGGGTCGCCGATCACGTGCTCGGCGGTCGCCTGGGCGACGACCGCCCGTTCCTGGTCGGTCCACGGGTAGGCGGCGGCCTCCTCGGGGGTGACGACCGGTCCGAGCCTTCCGGTGCGCAGCTGCAGCACCGTGAGCGCGGACGGGCCGGCCAGCCACCGGGCCTCCTCCTCGGTGTCGGCGCACAGCACGGATGCCGCCACCATCACGCGGGGCCGCTCGGACAGTCCGGTGTCCCGGTAGTTCGACCGGTAGAGGGCGACGGCCTGGTCGACCAGCGCCGGGGCGAAGTGGAAGGCGAAGCTGAACGGGAGACCCAGCATCCCGGCCAGCTGGGCGCTGAACGTCGAGGAGCCGAGCAGCCACACCTCGGGCAGGTAGCCGCGACCGGGCACCGGGGCCGGACGGGCGGGCGGCCCGTCGTGGTCGGCCAGGTAGCCGATGAGCTCCACGACGTCCTCGGGGAAGCGCTCGGCGCCCACGTCGGAACTGCGGCGGAGGGCGCGTGCCGTCGCCGGGTCGGTGCCCGGCGCGCGCCCCAGGCCCAGGTCGATGCGTCCGGGGTGGAGGGCCTCGAGGGTGGCGAACTGCTCGGCCACCACCATCGGGGCGTGGTTGGGGAGCATCACCCCGCCGGCACCCACCCGCAGCGTGGTGGTGGCGTCGGCCAGGTGGCCGACGAGCACGGCTGGGGCGGAGCTGGCCACCGCAGGCATCCCGTGGTGCTCGGCCACCCACATCCGGTGGTAGCCGAGGGACTCGGCGACACCGGCCAGGCGCGTCGTGTCGGCAAGGGCCTGGGCCGGGGTGGCGCCCGTCCCCACGGTGGCCAGGTCGAGAACCGAGAGGGTGGTCATGCTCCTGTCAACACCAGGCGGCGCCGGTTGCTTCCGCCCGTCGCCCCGGTCCGGTCACGGCGCGGTGACGATCTCCTCGATCCGTTCGAGCGTCCTCGCCATGTTCGCGGCGGTCTTCTCGGGCAGTCGCCCCAGGCGGAGGAGCATCCGCTGGTGGTCCTGGCTGATGTCCCAGCTCTCGCGCACGAGCGTCCCGCCCTCGGTCGGCTCGAGCTCGTAGCGCCAGATCCGCCCGGCCACGAACTTCGCCAGGAACCCGCCCGGCCGCGTCTGCCAGGCGATCCGCCGGTCCTGCTCGAACTCGATCACGGTCGACACGGTGGAGTACTTGATGCCCATCTGCATCGACATGCCGAAGGTGGAACCCAGACCGAGCAGCTGGGGAGCACCCGGCTTGACCTGCTTCACCGTGCCCGAGCCGTCGATGTCGGGGTGGCGGGAGGCGTCGGCAACCAGCGCGAAGATCGCTGCGGGCCCGGCGGGGATCACCCGTTCGACCGATACGACGTCTCCGTCCATGCGTCCTCCCGTGGATCATGTCCTGAGCGCCGTCCGGTGCCCGACCGTCAGCCTACGCCGGGGTCCGGGCCGGGGCACCCGCCTGGCATCATCGCGGTGGTGCCGACGACCCCTGCCTCCGCCGCCCTGACCGATCTGATGCGCGCCGACCCGGTGCTGGCCGACCTCGTCGGACGCCACGGCCCGCCCCCGCCCCGCCGGCGGGTACCCGTCGACCGGCGCTTCGGGGACCTCGCCCGGAACATCGCCTACCAACAGCTGGCCGGCCGGGCGGCGGCGTCGATCCACGGCCGGCTCGTCGACGCACTGGACGGTGACGTGTGTGCGGCGCGGGTGCTCGCCACGCCCGAGCCGGTCCTCCGGTCCTGCGGCCTGAGCGGATCGAAAGTGGCGTCGCTCCTCGACCTGGCCGACAAGGTCGCCGGTGGCGAGGTCGCCCTCGACCGGATCGGCCGCCTGTCCGACGACGAGGTGGTGGCCCACCTCACGGTGGTGCGGGGCGTGGGCCCGTGGACCGCCCAGATGTTCCTGATGAGCACGCTCGGCCGCCCGGACGTGTGGCCGGTCGGTGACTATGGCGTCCGGGCCGGGTTCGCCCGCGCGTGGGGTCTGTCCGAGGTGCCGTCGCCGAAGGAGCTCGGGTCGTTGGGCGAGCCGTACCGCCCCCACCGAAGCCTCGTGGCCTGGTACTGCTGGCGGGCGGCGGACGAACACTGACTGCCCGCGCCCCGCCCCCCGCCCTTCGGCTTCGGCCGCGGCCTGGCACCGGTGCGCCGACCGGGTGGTGGCACCTCCACTGCCGCGTCGGAATTCCGCTAGTGCAGGGAACCCGACCGGTGCAGACTGGCTCCGTGCACGAGGACCCGGACCGCTGCTATCTGGCGGTGCAGGCGCGCGACCCTCGGTTCGACGGATGGTTCGTGACCGCCGTGACCTCGACCAGGATCTACTGCCGGCCGAGCTGCCCGGCCCGCACCCCGCACCGGGACAACGTCCGGTACCTGCCGACGGCCGCCGCGGCCCAGCGGGCCGGGTTCCGGGCGTGCAAGCGGTGCCGGCCCGACGCCGCGCCGGGTTCCCCCGAGTGGGACCGCCGTGCCGACGTGGTGGGCCGGGCCATGCGGCTCATCGCCGACGGCGTGATCGACCGGACGGGTGTGCCGGGGCTCGCCGCCCGGCTCGGGTATAGCGTGCGCCAGCTCGAGCGAGTCCTGCGGGCCGAGGTGGGTGCCGGCCCGGTGGCGCTGGCACGGGCCCAGCGGGCCCGGACGGCGCGGATCCTCGTCGAGACGACCGACCTGTCGATGACCCAGGTCGCCTTTGCCGCCGGGTTCTCGAGCATCCGGCAGTTCAACGACACCGTCCGGACCGTGTTCGGGGTGGCGCCCTCGACACTGCGTGCGGCGTCCTCGCTCCCGGACGGGGGCATCGGGGCGACGAGCGGCCCACTCGTGCTCCGGCTGCCGTTCCGGCGGCCGCTGTGTCCCGACACCCTGTTCGGACACCTGGCGGCCACGGCCGTCCCCGGCATCGAGGAGGTGGTGGGTGCCACCTACCGGCGGACGCTCCGACTCGCGCACGGGCCCGGGGTGGTGTCCCTGACCCCGCAGGTGGCGCACATCGACTGCCGGGTCGACCTCGCCGACCTCGCCGACCTGACCTCGGCGATCGCCCGGTGCCGTCGACTCCTCGATCTGGATGCCGACCCCGAGGCGGTCGACGGCGTCCTGGCCGACGACCGGGGTCTCGCACCACAGGTCGCGGGCGCGCCGGGCCGTCACGTGCCGCGCACGGTCGACGGCGACGAGCTGGCGGTCCGGGTGGTCCTCGGACAGCAGGTGTCGACGGCGGCGGCACGGACCGCGGCCGGCGCACTGGTGGCCGCGTGGGGCGAACCCCTGGGTGACCCGTCCGGCGGGCTCACCCACGTGTTCCCCACGGCGGCCGCTCTGGTGGGGGCGGCGCCGGCCCTGCCCGGCGGACGGACGCGCACCCTCGCGCTCCTGGTGGACGAGCTGGACGCCGGACGGCTCGACCTCGGCCCGGGCACCGACCGGGAGCACGCCCGACGGGTGCTCGCCTCGCTTCCCGGAATCGGGCCGTGGACCGTCGAGATGATCGCCATGCGGGCATTCGGGGACCCCGACGCCTTCCCCGTCGGTGACCTCGGCGTCCGGCGGGGGGCGGCGCGCCTCGGGTTGCCCTCCGATCCCCGGCAGCTGTCGGCACGGTCGCAGCGGTGGCGCCCGTGGCGGGCCTATGCCGTCCAGCACCTGTGGGCGGCGACCGACCACCCGGTCGGTGAGTGGCCTCCGGCCACCGCCACCCCGCCCGCCGGGGCCGTCGTGGCCCGTGCCGACGCCCCGTCACCCGATCGAACCGACCCTGCGAAGCGAAGGAGCCACCGCACCCATGCCTGACACCGCGACGAACGCATCCTCCGTCCTGTTCAGCATCCACCCCAGCCCGATCGGGCCACTGACGCTGATCGCCCGTGACGGCCACCTCACCCACCTGGTCCTGGAGGACCAGGTGCATGCCACCTCCGCCCCGCCCGGGAGCCACCGGGACGACGCCGCCTTCACCGACGTGCGCAACCAGCTCGACGAGTACTTCGCCGGCTCGCGCACCGTGTTCGACGTGCCCGTGCAGCTCGAGGGGACGGAGTTCCAGCGTGCCGTGTGGGCCCAACTGTGCGCCATCCCCTACGGGTCCACCATCAGCTACGGGGAACTCGCCCGCAGGGTCGGCAACCCGAAGGCGTCGCGTGCGGTCGGCCTGGCCAACGGGCGGAACCCCGTCGCGGTGATCGTCCCCTGTCACCGGGTCATCGCCGGGGACGGCACGCTCGGCGGCTACGGCGGCGGACCGGACCGGAAGGCGGCCCTTCTCGGGCTCGAGGCGGCCCACCGCGCCGGATCGGGCGGCGGGGAGTCGACGGCGCAGGCGTAGTCTGGTGCCCCATGCGCAGGCCGACCAGCCAGGGCACCGGACATGCGGAGGGGGCGGAGGCGGTCCACCCGGCGGCCACCGGCGGCCACCTTGCGGTGATCGTCGTCGACCACGGCTCCCGCAGGTCCGAATCGAACGATTCGATGGAGGCGCTCGTCCGCTCGTCGGCCGATCGCCTTCCCTATCCGATCGTGGAACCGGCCCACATGGAACTGGCCGAGCCATCGATCGGCGTCGCCTTCGACCGGTGCGTCACCGCCGGTGCCACCACCGTCGTCCTCGCCCCCTACTTCCTCGGGCCCGGGGCCCATTGGGACCGGGACATCCCGGCGCTGGCGGCCGAGGCCGCGGCGCGCCACCCCGGGGTCCGCTGGCTCGTCGCCGCCCCCCTCGGGCCGGATCCCCTGCTCGTGGACCTCATGGGCCGCAGGGTCGAGCACTGCCTCGCCCACGTGTCGGGGGTGGGCGGCGAGTGCGCCTCGTGTGCCGGCACCCGGAGATGCACGCTCCGCTGACGCGCCGCTCCGGCTGCCGATCTCCGGTGGGTCCGGTCAGCCCTGACTGCAGCGGTCGCCCAGCCACGGCTGCTGCCCATCCAGGGCGAAGAGGGCCACGGCGACGGTGTCCTGTTCGGCCCGGGAGGTCCGGTTCGGTGGTACCCCGACCAGGAGTCCGAGCCCGGCGACCCGGGCGGCCGTGTTCCAGGTGGGCTGGCTGAACTGGAACGCGCCCATGTAGAGCCCGTTGGGGGAGACGACGCTGTAGTTCCCGCCGGACTCCGCCTGGACGACGCACGACAGGAAGCCGTTGAGCGCGGGATCCGGGAGGTTCGGGTACGGGTCACCCGAGGGGGACGGTGCCGGCGCGACCCCGGTTGCCGCGCTCGTGGTCGAGACCGCACCGCCCGGGGACGGGGCCGGGATCGTGGCGGTGGGCGACGCGGCTGCCGGAGCGGTCTTGCGGGCGTTCGCCACTGCGGCGGCGGCCGCCTTGGCCTGGACCGCCTGCTGGGCGGCGACTGCGGTTGCGAGCTGCCCGGTGACGCTCGTCTGCTGGGCCTGGAGCCGGGCCGCCGCGGTCGAGGCCTGGTCGAGGGCGGCGGAACGACTGGCTTCGTCGGTGCGGTCCTGGACCTGGCGGGCCTGGAGCTGGGCCTGCTGGACCTGCAGCGCGCGCTGGGCCGTGTGCAGCCGGGCCAGGTCGGCGGTGATGGTCCCGACGGCGAGACCGACGTACTCACTTGCCGCCTGCGCCCGGGAGGTGCCTCCCGCGAACAGCGTGGCGTCGGCGCCCGACGAGTCCGCCCCCGAGTTGACGTACGAGCGGATGGCCTGGGCCTGGACGACCTGGACCTGCCGGGTGATGTCCTGCTGGTCGGTGAGGAGCTGCCGGTCGAGCTGGGCGATGGCCTGCTGGTCGGCGGTCACGCGCGCCGCGGCTACCGAGGTGAGCTGCTGGGCGGCGTCGACCTGGAGCTGCTCGAGCACCAGGCCGTGGGCGACGGTGGCCGCCTGGGACTGGAGACTGGAGACGGAGTCCGCTCCGGCCGGGCCCGGCGCGGCCCCGACCGGGAGGGTGGCGAGGGCGACGAGCACGGGGAGGCACAGGACCCGGAGCGTTCGACGGGCCCACCCGGCGGTGTCTGGCCCCGTCAGCGGGGTCGGGCCGGAGCGCAACACAAGAACGACCAATTTAGGGACGGGGCCACTCCAGGTCCAGCCGGGCCGTCGGCCCAGGTCAGCGGCCCGCACGCCGGTCCGGGTGCGGCCGCGGTGACGGAAACCCCGCCGCCGGCGCAAAAGGTGACCTTCGGCCCGTGGACCCAGTGCCGCCGCCGCCGTAGGTTCACCCCAGGGGAGACGGGAGGACGGCGATGTCCGGCGACGCCGAGCGATTCATGCGGGACCCGGATGCGCTGGCCTGGAACATGGAGCGCGACCCGGGGCTGCGCTCCACGATCGTGGCGGTCACCTGGCTCGATGGGCGGCCGGACCCCGACGTGCTGTCGGCCCGGCTCGAACGGGCCACCCGGCTCGCCCCGCGGTTCCGTCGGCGGGCGGTCCCGTCCCCCGGCGGGTTGGCGCCGCCGCAGTGGGTGGACTGCCCGTTCGACCTGTCGCTCCACCTCCGTCGGTTCGAGGCGCCGGCTCCCCACACACCGTCCATCGTGCTCGAGTTCGCCCGGACCGAGGCGATGACGGCGTTCGACCCGTCCAGGCCCCTGTGGGCGATGACGGTGATCGAGGGACTCGAGGGCGACCGGGCGGCGATGGTCATGAAGGTCCACCACTCGCTTACCGACGGCATCGGGGGGTTCCAGCTCGCCATGCTGCTCTTCGAGACGTCGCCCGACCCCGACCCGGTGGTCGAGGTCCCGCTGCCGGATACGACGCCGGCGCCGTCCGGCGTCGGGCTCGCCCGTGACGCGTTCGGCCACTCGTTCGGCCGGGTGCTCGGGGCGGCGCGGTCCGGGATGGCCGAGGTGGTACCCGTGGCCCGATCGGTCGCCCGGCACCCGCTCCGCTCGGTGTTCGACGCGCTGGCGACGGCGAGTTCGTTGGGCCGGTTCGTCGCCCCGGTGTCCGACACGCTGTCGCCGATCATGACGGCCCGCGGCCTGGACCGCCACCTCGACCGTTTCGACGTCGACCTGGCCGATCTCAAGCGGGCCGGGACGGCGGTGGGCGGCACACTGAACGACGCGTTCGTGGCCTCGGTCACCGGAGGTCTGCGCCGCTACCACGAGCAGCACGGGGCGCCGGTCGACGTGCTGCGGGTCACCATGCCGATCTCGCTCCGGACGGCGGACGACCCCGAGGGCGGCAACCGGATCACCCTGGAGCGGTTCGTCGTACCCGTGGGCGAGACCGACGCGGCCGCCCGGGTGCGGATGACCGGTTGGGCGTGCCGTGCGGCCCGCTACGAGGAGGCGTTGCCGTTGTCGGAGGCGGTTGCCGGGCTGCTGAACCTCCTGCCGACGGGGGTGGTCGGATCGATGCTCAAGCGCGTCGACTTCCTCGCCTCCGACGTGCCCGGAATCACCGTCCCGGTGTACCTGGCCGGAGCGCCGGTGCGCGGCTACCACGCGTTCGGTCCCACGACCGGGGCGGCCGTCAACGTGACCCTCGTGACCTACCGGGGCACGTGCGGCGTGGGCTGCACGATCGACACCGCGGCGGTGCCCGACCCCGAGAAGCTCCTGGCGTGCCTGCGCGACGGCTTCGACGAGGTGCTGGCGCTGGGCGGTCCGCACCGACCCGTGCTGCCGCCCGGCGACGCCCGGGCGTTCTGATCCCGCGCCCGGCGGTCGGAGGCGGGGGCGTTCAGACCGGTTCGGGAGCGGGGGGCGGGGTCACGACCCAGCGGAAGGCCGTCCCGAGCAGCCGGGCGGACGGGCGCACGGCCAACCGATCGCCGGCAGGCAGCGCGGGGAGCCGGAGCTGGCGGCGGGCCCAGGCCGGCAGGACGCCCTGGGCGGCACCCACCAGCAGACCGTAGGTGGCGACCTCGTGCGGCCACCGCCCGACGCCCCGCAGCACGAAGTTGCGGGCCTCGCGT
>DATLRE010000195.1:0-3894 GCA_035534835.1 Acidimicrobiales bacterium | reverse complement strand
ATTCCCCGACGGCGTCCCCTGGCCGGCCGCCGGCGTGCTCGGCAGCACGAAGGCGTTGATCGTGCCGTCGCGCGAGGCGAGCGGCTTCACGTTGCCCTGCTGCGGGTACGCCTGGAGTGTCAGGCTGGTCGGCTGGGCGCCACTGCCCTGCTGGACGACGAAGCTGACCGACTCGCCGACCTTGATCGTCAGCGGGGGGGTCGGGAACTGGTAGCCGTGCGCCTGAACCTTGGCGCCGAAACCCTTGTCGGTCACCCAGTCGTAGGAGCCGACGATGCCCACCTGGGCGCCGCCGGCCGCGTGCAGGGTGAGTGGGGGTGGACCCAGGCGCGGCGTGGTGTCGACGGTCGGCGTGGGCGTCGACGTTGGCGTCGCTGCCCCCACGCCCGAACAAGCGGTAGCCAGCGCCATTAATCCGATCAACGCCAGGAGTAGCCAGCTGCGCCGCAACCTGCAGTCCCTTCCTGTACCAGGCCGGATCCTCATCCGACCAAGGATACACGAGCCGGCCGGAAGGGCGAGCGGTCCCGCTCTGGCGGCGGGACGCCGCCCCGGTCGCACCCCCGCTCCTCAGCCCCTTCAGTGGGCTTCGTCCCGTCAGCGCGGCGACTGTCGTCCCGCGTGGGGTTCTTCAGCGCGGCGGCCCGCCCGCGCGACGCTGCCGGCCACGTCGGCTCGATGCGCCGGCCGCCGCATACCGGACGTATTCGTCAATCACCATGAGCCGCCGGGTTGAACGGCGCCCGGGGACGAACGGCGCCATGGCGGTCGGCGCCCGGGGCTCAAGCCGCCGGGCTACAAGACGAAGCCCACTGAAGGGGCTGGGAGGACGGGGCGGCGAGCCGCGGGACGAACGTCGCCGGGGCGGTCGGCGCCCGGGGCTCAAGCCCACGGGCTAGCAGTCGAAGCCCACTGAAGGGGCTGGGAGGACGGGGGAGACCAGGGCGGGTTTGAAACCCGCCCCTACCGGGCGCGGCCGGGCCGGGTGGAGGGTAGGTTGGGAGCGAGCAGAGGCGCGTCCGGGTCCGGACGGTGGTCCGGACGACGGGTTTCCGCGCCGGGACGCCGAAAACGGGCAGGTCGTCCGGGCGGCTGCCACACGGGTATGGCGGCGGGACGGACGATGGACGACGGGACGGGGCCGCGCCAGCCGGTACTCGGCGGTCCGCCAATTCCTCAGCAAATCTCGCTAGGCGGACAGCCTCGTCCGTCTAGCCCCGGCTGGGTTACGGCGTGACCCTGACGCTCATCACCGGGAGTACCCCCGAGTCGTAGCCGTCGCTCAGACGCAGCCGCACCGTGTTGACCCCCGCCACCGCGTCCAGCCGGAACGTCACCGCCTGTCGATTCGCCAGCGTCGCCGTCCCAAACAGCGTCGCGTCCGGACCGCTCGCCACGAGCGCCGTGAAGTGCAGGTCGAGGAAGGTCACCTGGGGGCTCCGCCAGGTCAGCAGACCGCTTGGGCCGCCGGTCGCGCCGGTCGAGACCGCGCCGTAGATGTAGAACCCACCCGGGTTGGCGACGCCCAGGTGCGCCCACGGCGTGGAGGCCGGCAGCGTCCAGGTGATGGTCGCAGAGGCGCTCGGATTGCTGCCGCCCTGGGCCGTGGCGACGAGGGTGTCACTGCCGGTCAGGCTGGCACTGTAGCTGAAGGCCGCCTGCCCGTTGGTCGTCGAGGCGCTGCCGCCAGCCGTGTTGGCACCGGTGACACTGAAGTCCACCGTCGTGCCGTCGGCGACGCGGTTGCCGTACTGATCCTCGACCGTGGCCGTCTCGATGACGGGGGAGCCAATGATGCCGGAGGTGTCACCCGGCGCGAGGGTGAGGGTGGCGGGCGGACCGGGAGTCCAGGTCACGCCGGCGGCGTTGCCGGCGGTGTCGGGACTCGTGCCGGCGGTGGCCGTTACCGTGTCGACGCCGGTGGTGGTGTTGCTGTAGGTCAGGACGGCCTGGCCGCCGGTCGTGGTCGTGTCCTGGTGGCTGATGGCGGCGCTGCCGGACCCAGGCCCGGAGATGAGCCACTGGACGGGGGTGCCGTCGGACACCGGGTAACCCTGGGCATCGTGCACGGTGGCGGTCTCGGTGACCGAGGTCCCGACCGTGCCGCTGGTATTGCCGGGCTGGAGCGTCAGGGTGCTCGGCGGACCGGGGGTGATGCTCAGCGTTGCGCTGCCGCTGCTGTCGGCGAAGAGCCCGGCCGGGTCGTGGTAGCTCGCCGTGATCGTGTAGCTGCCGGGCGCCGTGTTGGCCGGGATGCTGAAGGTTGCCGTGGCGCTGCCGTTGCTCACGCTGCCAACGACCGGGCTGCCGACCTGGTTACTGCCGGCATCGGTGACGGTGAAGGTGACCGCGCCCTCACCGACGGTCGGGCAGGTCGCCGGAGCCGGCGGACAGGCGCTGTCGGTTACCGTTGCCGAGAGGGACACGCTCGGGTCGACGTCCCGGGCCGTGGCGTTCGCCGGAGCGGTGGTCGTCCCTGCCGGGTCAACGGTGATGTCGGCGGTGGCCGTCGCCTGGGTGTAGTCGGTCGTGTCGGTGGGCGTGAAGGTCGCGGTCAGCGTGTAGCTGCCGGCCGGCAGGACCGTCCCGACCGTCGCCGTACCGCTGGCCAGCGTCGTCTGGTTCTCGTAGCGGTAGCTGAAACTGCCCGGGACCGGGGCCGTCGTGTTCGGCAGGTCCGTGGTGACCGCTGCGTCGAGCTGGCCACCACCCAGCGGCGTGCCGTAGGTGATGGTCGCCGGGTTCGGCGTGAAGGAGAGCGCGGGCGTCGCCTGACCGACGGTCAGCGCGGCGGTCGTTTGGACCGCGGCGGTGTAGCCGTCGTTGGCAGTCAGGGTGAGCGTGTAGCTGCCGACAGCGGTGCAGGTGACCGTCGACGTCAGGGAGGCCGCGTCGCCGAAGCTGCAGCTGCCGGTCGTCCCGCCGTCAGGCGTCGCGCTCCACTGGACGGTGACGGTGTCGCCGTCGGTGTCCGAGGCCGACCCCGTCAGCGAGGCGGGGACACCGACCGTCGTGCTGTAGGGGCCCCCGGCACTGACCGTGGGCGGCGAGTTGATCAGGTTGACGGTGACCTTGAAGCTGCCGCTGGCGGTGTTGCCCTGGGAGTCGGTGACGGAGCAGTTGACCGTCGTGGTGCCGATGGCGAAGTTGCTGCCCGACGTGGGAGTGCAGGTCGGCGTGATCGGGCCGTCGACGTGATCGGTCGCCGTGGCGGGGGTGTACGTGACTGTCGTGCCGCCCGGGTTGGTCGTCGACGTGGTGATGTCGCTGGGGAGGCTCAGCACCGGCAGGATCGTACTGTGCGTCTCGAAGTTCCAGAAAAAGGGGCCGCCCCCGCCGGTACCCGTGTAGGTCATGGTGATGGCGCCCACGTTGGTGAAGCTGGCACCGGTGCCGGCGGCCGTGGTGAAGTCGGTGAAGGGGAGGATTACCGGCGTGCTCGGTGGCGTCCCGGCGACGCCGTTGTTGTAGAAGGGCGGGGTGAAGGAGTCGGTCGAGTAGTTGCTGCCGTCGGTGTACACGGTGACGGTGATGCTGCTGACGCCCAGGTTCGAGGCGATCAGCAGGCTGAACGAGTTCCAGAGGCCGCTGGCGGTCAGGTCGACGCCGCCGAGTCCGGTGGTATTGAGCGTGGTCGAGTTGTGGTTGGTGCCGTCCCACCAGATCGTCTCGGGGCCGGTGTCGCTGAATTGCCGGAAGCTCGAGTAGGCGCCCCCAGAGACACTGGCCTGGATCGAGCTCTCGTATTGAGTGGTGTGGCAGTCGGTCGTATTGTTGACCGAGATGGCGCGCTCGCCGCCCAGGATGCCCGTGCCGTCGGCATAGGCAGATTGGAGCCCGTAGTTCAGCCCACAGCCGGGTGAGATCCAGGACGCGACCGACTCGTTCCCGGTC
>DATLRE010000194.1:0-33794 GCA_035534835.1 Acidimicrobiales bacterium | reverse complement strand
CCACTGAGCGGCGGGTGGAGAACTACTTCGGTGTGCGCTGCGACCCTTCCCTGCCCTACGACGCGTCGTTCACCCCGCCCGCCGATCCGGACCCCAAAGCACCGAAGGTCAGCTGCTCGAGGAAGAACTTCGTGGAGCTGTGCCTACGCCTGAGCGGAGAAGACGAGAAGGCGTTCGAAGCGGTGTGGCGACGGGTCGGGCTGTCCGTCGACTGGTCGATGACCTATGTCACGATCGGACCCGCCGCCCAGCGGGCCAGCCAGCGGGCCTTCTTGCGCAACCTGGCGCGTGGCGAGGCCTACCAGTCGGAGGCCCCCACGCTGTGGGACGTCACGTACCAGACCGCCGTCGCCCAAGCCGAGCTCGAAGACCGCGAACGGCCCGGCGCCTACCACCGGCTCCGGTTCCACCGTGCCGGCCCAGACGGGGACGAGGCCACCGCCGTAGACAGGTACGTCGACATCGAGACCACTCGGCCCGAGCTGCTCCCGGCCTGCGTGGCCCTGGTGGCCCACCCCGACGACGAGCGCTACCGCCCGCTGTTCGGAACCTCGGTCACCACGCCGCTGTTCGGCGTGCGCGTGCCCGTCGTCGCCCACGAGCTGGCCGACCCCGACAAGGGGTCCGGCATCGCCATGATCTGCACCTTCGGTGACACCACCGACGTGGTGTGGTGGCGGGAGCTCGGTCTGCCCACCCGGACCGTCGTGGGACGGGACGGCCGACTCCTCCCGGTGGCATTCGGCACCGAGGGCTGGGAGTCCGACGACGCCGACCGGGCCGGCGCCCACTACGGCGAGCTGGTGGGCAGGTCGGTGAAGCAGGCCCAGGCCCGCATCGTCGAGCTGCTCGCCGAGTCGGGGGACCTCATCGGCGAGCCCCGTCCCATCACCCACCCGGTCAAGTTCTTCGAGAAGGGCGACCGCCCCCTCGAGATCGTCTCGTCCCGCCAGTGGTTCGTCGAGACCATGCCGCACCGGGACGCGCTGCTGGCCCGCGGCGAGGAGCTGTCCTGGCACCCGCCCTACATGGCCCACCGGTTCCGGGCGTGGGTCGAGGGCCTGAGCGGCGACTGGAACATCAGCCGACAGCGGTTCTTCGGGGTGCCCCTGCCCGTCTGGTACCCGGTCGACGCCCACGGAGAGGTCGACTACGGCCAGCCGATCCTGGCCGAGGAGGCGTCGCTCCCCGTCGACCCGTCGACGGACATACCCCCCGGGTTCACCGAGGACCGGCGCGGGGAGCCGGGCGGCTTCGTCGGCGACCCGGACGTCATGGACACCTGGGCCACCTCCTCACTCACCCCGCAGATCGCCGGGGGATGGGAGGACGACGCCGACCTGTTCGCCCGGGTCTTCCCGATGGACCTGCGGCCCCAGGCCCACGACATCATCCGCACGTGGCTCTTCTCGACGGTCGTGCGCTCCGAGCTCGAGCACGGCGCGCTTCCGTGGGCCAACGCCGCCATCTCCGGCTGGGTGCTCGACCCCGACCGCAAGAAGATGTCCAAGTCGAAGGGGAACGTGGTCACCCCGCTGCCGCTGCTCGAACAGCACGGCGCGGACGCCGTGCGGTACTGGGCGGCCAGCGGACGGCCCGGAACCGACACCGCCGTCGACGAGGGGCAGATGAAGGTCGGCCGGCGCCTGGCCATGAAGGTGCTCAACGCATCGCGGTTCGCCCTCGGGCGCCTCGTCGACGAGCACGGGGCGGTGGTGGTCCCCCCGATCGACGCGGCCACCACACCCATCGACCGGGCCATGCTCGGACGCCTGGCCGTGGTCGTCGACGAGGCCACCACGGCATTCGAGTCCTACGACTACGCCCGGGCGCTCGAGCGGACCGAGGCGTTCTTCTGGGCCTTCTGCGACGACTATCTCGAACTCGTGAAGAGCCGCGCCTACGGCGCGTCCGACTCGCCGGACGCGGCCACCGACCCGGATACGACGTCCGCCCGGGCGGCGCTGGCCGGGTCGCTGTCGGTGCTCCTACGCCTGCTGGCACCGGTGCTGCCGTTCGTGACGGAGGAGGTGTGGTCGTGGTGGCAGGCGGGCTCCATCCACACCGCCCCCTGGCCCACCGTGGAGGAGCTGGGCCTGGACCCGTCCCCCACCGGGGGGGCGCCGGCGGTCGACCCCGCCGTGGACGGCGTGCTCGACGTGGCCGCCGAGGTGCTCGGACTGGTGCGTCGGGCGAAGACCACGGCCAAGCGCTCGATGCGGGCGCCGGTGGCCCGGCTCACGGTGACCGACACGGTCGCCCGGCTCGAGGCGCTCGGTGCGGCCGAGGGCGACCTGCGCGACGCCGGTGGTGTCGTCGAACTGGTGACGAGGGTGGGCGACGAGCCCGCCGTCGAGGTCGTCCTGGCCGAGGAGTAGGGCCGTCCGGAGGGCCGGCGGGCGGGTCAGTGGGCCAGGTAGATGCTGAGGGCGGCGTCACCCATCTCGGCCGGCGTACCCTGCTGTTCGATCCGCCCGTGGACCATGATGGCGGCATGGTCGGCCACGGCCAGCGCCGTGGTCACGAACTGCTCGACCAGCACGATCGTCATCCCCTGGCGGGCGAGCCGGGCCACCAGTTCGTAGAGTTCGGCGACGATCAGCGGGGCGAGCCCCATCGACAGTTCGTCGAGGTAGAGCACCCGCGGCCGCGTCACCAGTGCCCGCGAGATCGCCAGCATCTGCTGCTCGCCACCCGACAGGGTGCCCGCCATCTGTCGGCGGCGCTCCTTCAGGACCGGGAACGTCTCGTAGGTCTGGTCCTCGACCTCCTTCATCGAGATCCCACCCCGGTAGGTCCAGACGCGCAGGTTCTCGCGCACCGTCAGGTTGGGGAAGATGCCGCGTCCCTCGGGAACCGCGCAGATCCCGTCGCGGGCGAGCTTCTCGGACGGGATCCTGCCGATGGGGGTGTCGCCCACCAGGATCTCGCCGGCCGTCGGCCGCATCCGGCCGCTCAGCACCTTGAGCAGGGTCGACTTGCCGGCGCCGTTGGGCCCGAGCAGGGCGAAGACGCTCCCGGCCGGCACCTCGAGGTCGACGCCGTGCAGCACCTCGATGCGCCCGTAGGAGGCCCGTACCCCCCGCACGGTGATGCTCGGCGGCAGGACCGTGGTCGTGGCCCCGCCTGCGGTCGTCGTCTGGTCGCTCATCCCTCGGCCACCTCGTCGTCGGATCCTGGAGGCCCGGCCACCTCGACGACTTCCCCGCCGTCGGCGCCCGGGCCATCGGACGACAGGGACTCGGAGACGGTGTCGGCCTCCGTCTGGGTCACCGTCCCGAGATAGGCGGCCTGCACCATGGGGTCCTTGCGGATCTCCTCGGGGGTCCCCGCGGCGATGACGTCGCCGAAGTCGAGGACGTAGATGTAGTCGCAGATGCGCATGACGAGATCCATGTCGTGCTCGACGAGGAGGACCCCCATGCCGCCCTTGGCCAGCGTGGTGAGCAGCTCGCCGAGGGCCTGCGACTCGGCGTCGTCGAGGCCGGAGCCGGGCTCGTCGAGCAGGAGGACCTTGGGGGCCATGGCCAGCGCCCGGGCGAGCTCGACCATCCGGGCCAGGCCGGTGGGCATGGCGCTCGCCTGCTCGGCGCCCAGTCCTGCCAGACCCACGCCCTCGAGCAACCGGTCGGACGTGGCCACGGCGATCGATCCCGGCCCCGTCGGCTCGCCCTCGGGTACACCGCCGACGGTGGCCACGCCGCGCTTCACCCAGGGGAAGCTCCGCCGCACGTGGCGCCACTGCCACCACTTGACCGACGACTCGAGGCCGACCTGGACGTTCTCCCCGGCTGACAACGTCCCGAACAGCTCGAGCCGCTGGAAGGTCCGAGCCAGGCCCAGCCGCGCCCGCCGGTGGGGCTTCATGTGGGTGATGTCGGTGCCGTACAGGTGCACCGAGCCGCGGTCCGGGGCCTGGAGCCCGCTGATGACGTTGAACAGCGTGGTCTTGCCGGCCCCGTTGGGACCGATCAACCCGGTGACGGTGCCCTCCTTGACCCGGAGGTTGGCGTCGCTCAGCGCGGCCACACCACCGAAGCGGACGGCCACCCCCTCGATCGTCAGCACGTCGGTCCCCGTCGGCTCACCCTGCAGCACTGAGACCCTCGCTTCCGGCCGACGACCCGGCGAACCCGCCCACCGGAACGGCTGCCGCCGCGCCCATCGGCGGCTTGACCCACGGGAGCCGCACGTGCAGCGCCTCGATGCCGAGGATCCCGTTGGCCGCCCGGCCGATGAGGATGACGCCGAGCCCGGCGAAGATGCCGATGCTGCTCGGCCAGATCTGGTTGAGCGCCACGTAGGTCAGCGCGGCCAGGAAGGCGCCCGACACCGTCCGGATGCCCCAGATGGTGACGAACAGCACGAAGATGATGCCGGGGAAGAGGTCGAAGTCGGTGGTCCCGACGATCTGCTGGACCGTGCCGTAGAGCGCGCCGGCCAGCCCGGCCATGCCGGCGGCGATGGCGAACACCGCCACCTTGGTGAAGCCGATGTCGAGCCCCACCGTGGCGTAGGCGGCCGGCGAGTCGTTGACCGCCACCAGGCGCCGCCCGAACAGGCTCCTGCGGA
This sequence comes from Acidimicrobiales bacterium, assembly GCA_035534835.1. Taxonomy (GTDB): domain Bacteria; phylum Actinomycetota; class Acidimicrobiia; order Acidimicrobiales; family RAAP-2; genus Bog-756. The sequence goes on along the minus strand of DATLRE010000194.1, from coordinate 29,222 downwards.
TGGCGAGCACGAGCCAGGCGGACAGGACGAAGAACACGGTCACCAGGAGGAACTCGGCCCGGTCGCCGCCGAGCGAAAGTCCGGGCAGGACGATCCGACCGATCGTCAGGCCGCCGGAGCCGTAGACCCGTCCGTCGGCGAAGAAGCCGGTGGCCACGGCATCGGCGAAGGCGAACGTGGCGAGGGCCAGGTAGAGATCGGACAGTCGGATGGTGGGCAGGGCGATCAGGGCGCCGATCCCCGCGCAGATGGCCGTGGCCGCCAGGAGGCCGAGGAGCGAGCCACCACCGGCCACCTTGCCCATGACGAAGGCGCCGATCCCCATGAACGAGAACTGGCAGAGGGAGACCTGTCCGGAGTAACCGGTGAGCAGGACCAGGGAGAGGCCGACGATGGCCAGGCACATCACCATTCCGCCCAGGGTGAGCAGCGTCGTCCCCTTCACGTCGGTTCCGGAGAAGAACACCGCCATGGCGACGGCCACCACCAGGAAGGCCGCCCCGGCGACCAGGGACTCCCGGCCGGCGGCCACCCGCGGGGGGCGGATCGAGGTCAGGCGGCCGACGGCCCGCAGCCGCACCGACGGCAGCGTCACCAGGGCGGCGAACAGGAACACCATCGGCAGCGCGTTGGTCACGTCGGTCTGCAGTGCGGACGACAGGTGGGGCTCGACGTAGTTGAGGATGTAGTTCTCCGCCAGGCCGATGGCGATGGCGGCGGCGAACGTGAGCGGGATGTTCTTGAGCCGCCCCACGATGGCCGCCGCGTAGCCGCTCACGACGAGCAGGGTCATGGCCTCGATGCTGATGCCCGTGGTCTGGATCGGCGCGAGGAGCACGCCGGACAGGGCGGCCATCATGAACCCCAGGATCCACCCGTACTGGCTCATCCTGTTGGGCGACACCCCCGACATGCCGAGCAGCTCGGGGTCGTCGACCACCGCCCGCAGGGCGTACCCGGTCCGGGTGCTGTAGAAGAGCGCCCGCAGTCCGACGGCCACCGCCGCGGCCACGCCGATGATGAGGACGTGCTGGTACTGGATGTTGATCCCGACGAAGCGGAACGTCCCGCTGATCATGGGTTCGACGGTCCGCTGCGTGGTGGGCGACCAGATGATGGTGGCCATGCCGGTGAGGATCACCATGAGCCCGAGGGTGACCATGACGGGCCGCTCGGCCGAGGCGCCGTGCAGGCGGCGCATCAGGACCCGCTCGACGAGGGCCCCGGCGATCGACGCCCCCAGGATGAGGACGATCACCAGTGCGGCCAGCACCGGCACGTGGTGGGCCGACACGAGCTCCCAGTAGCCGAATGCGGCGATCATCCCGACGGCGCCCTGGGCGAAGTTGAAGACGCCCGACGTGGTGTACGTCACCACCAGACCGGTGGCGGCGATGGCATAGCCGGCCCCGAGCATCACCCCGAAGACCGTGAACTGCAGGAAGTTGCTCACTCCGACCTCATCCCCCCCGGGGTCTCGTCACGAACCGCTGCGTCCGGCTGCGCTCAGGTACCGGGCTTCTTCACGTAGGAGTAGTCGCAACGGTACCCGTTCGTACTGCTCGACACCGGCGGGTCGTCGACCCGCACGAAGGACCCGTTCTGGACCTGGCCGATCAGGTAGCAGTTCGACGTGCTCTTGGTCGACGGGTTCGACGGGGTCACGATGTTCCCACCCGTGAACGTGGTGGTCTTGCCCAGGGCCTGGAGCAGCGAGCCCCTGCTCGGGTTCGACCCGGCGTTCTTGAGCGCCTGGGCGAACAGCTCGGCGCTGACCCAGCCGTACATGGTGAACAGGTCGGGCTGGAACCCGGGAGACGCCACCTGCACCCAGTGGAGGAAGGTGCCCACCGCCGGGATGGCGGCGGCGTCGCCGCCCAGGTAGAGCGACGCGTTCTGATCCAGGTACGAGCCGTTGACGGCGGCCGGTCCCCCGGACTGGGCCACCAGCTGGTTCGAGTAGGTGGCCGCCCCGAGCACCACCTGGGGGTGGAAGTCCTGCTGGGTCAGCGCCTTCAGGACCGAGGAGGCGTAGTTCGGCGGCATCTGGTCGATGAAGAGGATCTTCACCCCGGCGTTCTTCATGGCGATCACGTTCTGGGTGAAGTCCGTCTGGGTGGTGGCATAGGTGCTCTGGTAGACGATGTCGTAGCCGACCTTCTGCATCACGTACTCCTCGCCCGCCCAGGTCTGGGCGGCCGAGGGCGAGTCGGCGACCAGCGCACCGACGTGGCGGACCTCGGAGGGGAACTTCTTCTTGAAGTACTGGATCGGTCCCTCCTCCCACCCGTCGTTCAGCGGCACGGCGCTGTACACGTTGGGCAGGTTCGTGGTGGCGTGGTCGAGCACCTGGGACACGTCGGGGAAGCCGGGGTTCTGGGCCAGCACGGTGCCGCCGAAGCTGTCCTCGAGGGAGAAGTCGCCGACCAGGGCGAAGTCGTTCTGCAGGGCGTTCTGGGTGGCCTGCTTGTTGCCGGCCCCGGTGAAGCCGTCGTCGGCGTTGTTGACCACGATCTTGCGACCGTTCACCCCGCCGGTCGAGTTGACGTAGTCGGCGTAGGCCTGCGTGCCGACCTGGGCACCCTTGAAGAGTCCGAGGGACAGGGTCGAGACGTTGGCCACCTGCACCGAGGACGCCGACACCCCGGTGTGGTCGCTGAAGGCGCTCTGCGGGATCGACGGGGATCCGCCACCGGACGTCGTACCCGGGCCCGACCCGCCCGTGGTCGTCGTCGACGACGAGCTGGTCGAACTGCACGCGGCCGCCACGAGGGCGACCGTGACCACGATGCCCAGCGCAGCCGGTCGCCTCATCCGTGAACCTGAACGCAAGACTCCCCCTTGGTGTGGAATTCGTCGGGTGTCACCCGAAACGCGGCGCCAGGCCGACACGAATATGTGACTCTACGTCAGAAACTCTGCCGCTTGTCCAGACGCCCGGTCCGATCCCGGGGAATTCCGGGGCATTCCGGCCGGTGCCGGTCCTGCATGCTGGCACGCCGGTCGCGCCGGGTGGCGTCGGGGTGGGCACCGGGCCGGCGGACGACCGGATCAGTCCTCGTCGCGGGCCCGCACCGCCTCCAGGAACCGGACGACGCCGAGGGTGGTGTGACGGGTCCGGACGGACGCCAGGACGTCGAACGCGTGCTGGGCGCACGGCAGTTCGAGGTACGCCACCGGCTGTCGCGACGCGGCCCGCAGGCGCTCGACGAACCGTCGGGCCACCTGCGGCGGCACCAGGGTGTCGTTCGCGCCCTGGATCACGAACATCGGCGGCGCCGACTCCGTGATGCGCCGGTCCGGGGAGGCGCGCTCGAATGCGGCCAGGTCCTCGAGCACGGTCCGCTTCATGACCCGACGCTGGAGCAGGTCCACCAGGCCCGGGCCGTGGAGGCCGCTCGACTCGGGGTCGCCGGTCACGTCGTGCACGCCGTAGAAGGGCACGCAGGCGTCGACGGAGGTGTCCGCCTCCTCGAACCCCGGTTGCCACTCGGACTCGTTGGGGGTGAGGGCGACCAGCGCGGCGAGGTGACCACCCGCGGACCCGCCGGACACAGCCAGGAACGAAGGGTCGCCGCCGTACTCGGCGATGTGCTCGCGCACCCATGCCAGGGCCAGCTTGCAGTCGACGACGTGGTCCGGCCATGTCGCCCGCGGGCTCAGCCGGTAGTTGACGGCGACGCACACCCAACCCCGCTCCGCCAGCTCCTGCATCATCGGGATGCCCTGCTCCCGCTTGTCCCCGATGACCCACGCCCCGCCGTGGATGTAGACGAGTACCGGCCCGGACGTCGGCGGTTCGGTGCGGCGGACCAGGACGTCGAGATGGTGCCGGTGGTGTCCGTCCCCGGCGTAGTCGATGTTGCGGAGTCGCCGGATCCGCCGGAACCGGAACGGGACCGCGACGACGAGGCGCCACCAGGACAGCCAGGCCGGGCGGAGGTCGACCCCGGGGGCGGCGATCGGCCCACCCGTGGCCCCGTCGAGGGAGGCCGTGACCAGCCGGCCCGAGCGGCCGGCCACCACGCCGAGGACCACGAAGGCGACGGCCGTGCCCGATCCGACGACCACGGCGACCCACCACGCCCCACCGTGGTGCGGGATGGCGGATGCGAAGGAGGCGGTTCCGGCCAGCACGACGACCGCCGCGTGGAACGGGAGTTCGCCGACCACGAATGCGGCGACGAAGCAGAGCACGGACAGCGGCTCGCGGCGGACAGGTGCGACGACGAGCACGGCCAGCAGGGCGGACACCAGGACGAAGGCGAGGAACACCCAGGGCACCCCCCCATCAAACACCGTCCCCGGCCGTCGGGGTAACCGGAGGCACGGCGGCGCCCGCGGATCCGACCCCCCATGGATCCGCCGGCCGGGGTGGGGCATCATCTGTGACAGGCCCCGTGGTGGAGAGAAGGAAGGAGTGGCGTGGAGCAGCTCAGCGGACTCGATGCCAGCTTCCTCTACCTCGAGACCCCCACCCTCCACATGCACGTCGAGATGGTGATCGTCTTCGACCCCTCCACCGTGCCCGGCGGCTACTCCTTCGCCAAGATGCAGGCACAGATCGCATCGCGCACCCACCAGGCCCCCGTCTTCCGGCGGCTCCTGCTGGAGGTCCCGCTGCGCCTGGGCCACCCGGTCTGGGTCGACGACCCCGCCTTCGACATCGAGTACCACGTGCGGCGCACCGCCATCCCCGAGCCGGGTGGCCGCCACGAACTCGCCGACCTGGCCGGCGACATCGCCAGCCGGCAGCTCGACCGGACCAAGCCGCTCTGGGAGATCTGGATCGTCGAGGGGCTGGCCGACGGTCGGATCGCCGCGATCGCCAAGATGCACCACTCGACGGTCGACGGGATGTCGGGGGCCGCACTCCTCTCGGTCCTCTTCGACCTCGAGGCCGACCCCGGTCCCGATCCCGAGCCCCCCGTCCGGGCCGCGCCGGCCCGCATCCCGTCGAGCGCGGAGCTCATCAGCGAGGCCCTGGCGACCCGCGTCTTCCGGCCCTTCGAGCTGAGCCGGGACATCCTGCGCACCGGACAGCGGCTGCTCGACGTGCGACGCGTGCGCAACGAGCCCGAGCACCGTGCGCCCCAGGCCAAGGCCGCCCTCCCGCTGTCCGCCCCGCGCACGTCCTTCAACGGCACGCTCACCCGGCGGCGCCAGGTGGCGTTCACCACACTCGGACTCGCCGACGTCAAGCGGCTCAAGCACGCGACCGGGACGACGGTCAACGACGTCGTGCTCGCCGTGTGCACCGGTGCACTCCGGCGCTTCCTGATCGACGGCGACGAGCTGCCGGACAAGCCCCTGGTCGCCGTGGTCCCCGTGTCGGTGCAGCCGGACCAGGGCGCGCCCTTCGGGTCGAACAAGGTGTCGGCCCTGTTCGTCCAGCTCCCCGCCCACCTGGACGACCCGATGGAGCGGCTGGTCGCCATCCGGGAGGGGACCAAGGGCGCGAAGGAGGAGCACAACGCGCTGGGGGCCGACATGCTCGTCAACTGGGCCGAGCACGCCACGCCCAACGTGTTCGCCGCAGCGGCCCGCCTCTACAGCCGGATGCACCTCGCCGACCGCCACCGACCGGTGGCCAACCTCATCGTGTCCAACGTGCCGGGGCCCGACTTCCCGCTCTACCTCGCCGGCGCGGAGATGACGGCCGGGTTCCCGCTCGGGCCGGTCATGGACGGCATCGGCGTCAACGTCACGATCATGAGCTACCGCGGCGTCCTCCACTGGGGGATCATCTCCTGCCCCGAGACCCTGCCCAGGGTGTGGCAGCTGGCAGCCGACGTGCCGCTCGCGCTCGACGAGCTCCTGGCGGCCGCGGGCGAGGGACCCGCCGCGTACCGGGCCGATGCGACCGCCACCGGTGCCGGGGAACCGGACGGCCCGGCCCGTGCCGTCGGGTCCTGACTACCCTGCGGTCACGGCCAGGGAGGACGCGCCCTCGCACACCCGGATGGGGCGGCCGAAGGCGCCGGTCGCCGGGGCGAACGGGAGCACGCTGTCGAGTCCGGACACGACGAACGCCCCGGTGGTACCCGGACCGACGACCAGGTCGCTCGGATGGTCGGTACCGGCCGACGCGGCCGAGCCGCCGGTCGGGAGCCGTACCGTGCCCGACGGCGTGCCGAGGTCGGCGACCGGGACGGTGACGATCCAGTTGTTGGCCGAGTCGGCCACCAGCACCGTCGACCCGTCGGCGGTCACCGCCACGGCGGCGGGGTCGGTGATCCCGAACTGGTCGAAGCCGGTGGCGGCGCCGACCGTGCCGGCAGCGGGGTCGATCGGCACCAGGCGGCCCCCGAAGTCGGCGCCACCCTGCCCGACGACGTAGACGGTCGCGCCGTCCGCGCTCACCGCCACCCCGTGGGGCGAGGTCACCGAGGACAGGCCCAGTCCGGTCAGGAAGGGGGTACCGGCCCGGGCGGTCGAGGTGTCGACAGGTACCACCCCGTCCTGGACCAGCACGTAGAGCGTGGACGACGTCGGACTCATGGCCATGCCCGCCACGGTCCGGCCCGGACCGAGGTCGAGTGGCGTGCCCACGGACCGCGTGGCGGGGTCGACGGGGACCACGGTCGTCCCGTCGCCGGCCAGCACGGTCCGCCCGTCGTGCATCACCACGACGGCGCGGGTGGCACCGTGGCCGGGCAGGACGATGGGCCGTTCCGCCCGTTGGGTGACGAGGTCGATCGGGATCACCACGTCGTCCGTGGATCCCCGCGCCGTCGCGGTCTGGGTGACCACGTAGGCCGTCCGTCCGTCGGGGGAGGTGGTGATGGCGAAGCTCCCGAGGGGCGGTGTCCCCCGTACGGGCAGCGGGATCGGTGCCTCGGGCGTCCGGGTCGCGAGCTCCAGCGGGGTCACCGAGGTCGGGCAGACCACGTAGCCCATGGCCCCGTGGGGAGCGAAGGGCCCGTCGGCCACCGGGGCCGAGTCCGGGGTGGGGCCCACCGAGCAGCCGGCGAGCAGGAGGGCCGGGAGCACCGTGGCCAGGGCGCCTCGGACACGGGATCGGGTGCGCCCCGCCGTCGGCGGGTGGGTCCGGGTGGCCTCCATACGTGGTCCCGACCCTAGCGACACCGACGGGTACCCCGGATGCCCCCTCCGGGGTCTCCGCCCCGGTGCCGTCGGGTTCAGGCCGCCCCGGTCGACCGCTCCCCGCCGCCCTCCCCCGTCCCGGCGGCGCCCGACGACGTGCCTCCCGTCGTCCGGCGTGCATGGTCGGCGATGGCGGCGAGCGCGTCGTCCGTCGGGATAGCCGTGATGCCGAAGGTGGCGGTGCAGGCCGACGAGTCGAGCTGGAACGGCCGGTCGAACTGGTAGCGGGTCTCCCGGAATTCGCGCACCTGCGGAGCGAACGTGCCGACCGCCGTGAGCAGTGCGCCGGGCAGTGCCCCCACCCGCGCCGGCGGGGCCCCGGCGATCCGGCAGAACCGCTCGGCCAGTTGCCGCTGGCTCACGGCAGGGGCCGTCGGGACGTGCCACGGCCGACCCCAGGCGCGCGCGTCGGTCCCGAGCGTGGCCAGGGTGCGGCCCACGTCGGGGACGTAGGTGGCGGCGTGGGGGACGTCGGGGTGACCCAGCACGTAGGCCTTCCGCCCGGCGAGCAGCCGCTCCACATTGCGACCGAAGAAGCTCGTCTCGACGACACCCGGTCCGTAGAAGTCGGACGCCCGGGCCTCGGTGACCCGGACACGTCCGGCGCGGTGGGCGGCGAGGGCGTCGGCCCACATGGCGGCCCGGATGCGACCCTTCGGCCCGACGGCGTCCAGCGGATCGTCCTCGGTCATCGGGTGGTCGACCGGACCGTACCCGTAGAGGTTGCCCATGGTCACGAGCACTGCGCCGGTGGCAGTGGCGACCTCGAGCATCGCCGCGGCCAGGGGCGGCCACAGCTCCGGCCACCGGTGATAGGGCGGGTTGGCGCAGTTGTAGACGGCATCGGGCCGCCCGACGGCGGCGGCCAGGGCGACCGGATCCGACGCGTCGGCGGCCGCCCTGCGGACACCGGGGTGGTCGGGCCCCGACCCCGAGCGGGTGACCATCACCACCTCGTGGCCGGCGCCTAGCAGGGACAGCGCGGTGGCCGTACCTACGGATCCTGCACCGACGATGGCATGTGTACCCATGGAGGGTCCTCCTTGTTGAGATCACTGCTCTTCTTATAGACCAGTATTCACCATTCGGAGCACCATTGCAAGAGCAGTGATCTGGTATTGATTCCGCGCTCTCCATCTGCCAGGCTGACGCCATGCCACCGTCGACCGGCCTGCGGGCCCGCATGCGGGCCGAACTCACCCAGGAGATCAAGGACGAGGCCCGCAGGCAGCTGGCGGCCGAGGGTGCGCCGGGGCTGTCGCTCCGGGCCGTGACCCGAGCCCTCGGCATGGCCTCGTCCGCCATCTACCGCTACTTCCCGAGCCGGGACGACCTGTTGACGGCGTTGATCGTCGACGCCTACGACGCCGTCGGCGCCGCTGCCGAGGAGGCCGACGGTGACTGCCGCCGAGGCGATTACGGCGGGCGGTGGCGCGCCGTGGGCCGCGCCGTCCGGGCGTGGGCGATCGCGAACCCGCACGAGTACGCACTCGTCTACGGCTCGCCGGTGCCCGGCTACCGCGCCCCGGAGGCGACGATCGATCCGGCCAGCCGAGTGACGCTCGTGCTCGCCCGGATGGTCGACGAAGCGGCGCGTGACGGGTCGCTGCTCGACCCGCCCGGGGCCGACCGCCTGCCTCCGCTCGACGCCGGCGTGCTCGACGAGACGCGCCGGCTGGCCGACCTGGCCTTCCCCCATGCGTCCGACGAGGTGGTCGTCCGTGCCGTCCTCGCCTGGACCCAGCTCTTCGGGATGATCTCCTTCGAGCTCTTCGGCCACTTCCAGCGGGTGATCGACGACGTCGGACCGGTGCTCGAGCGGACGCTGCTGGAGACCGGGCGCCTGGTCGGGTTCCCCGATCCCGAAAGCGGACCGCTGCGTGGAGCCGCGACGCCGGCGGCGTCCCGGATCGACGGCCCGGGCGGCACGGGTGATCCGGGAGTCCCCGGAGTCCCCGGCGTCCCCGGCGTCCCCGCGGAAGTGGACCCGGGGGGCCGTATCTGACCCGGATCCGGCCCGTCCCCGGGGCCGGACGGCGCACCCGGCCCGTCCCCGGGGCCGGACGGCGCACCCGGCCCTCTACCACCAGGGAGTGCGGGGGAAGGTGCACCCCGGCACGTTGTGACCTTTGCCCCTAGGTGCACCCGTCGGAGGCTGCTTGAGTCGTCGATGATGACACTCCTCCTCTCACGGTGGCAGTTCGGGATCACGACGGTCTTCCACTTCATCTTCGTCCCGCTCACCATCGGCCTGGCCCTGATGCTCGCCATCATGCAGACCGCCGCCTACCGGGCCCGCGGGGACGAGGAGAAGCGGGCGACCTGGGAGCAGATGACGGTCTTCTGGCGACGCCTCTTCCTCATCAACTTCGCCATCGGGGTGGTGACCGGCATCGTGCAGGAGTTCCAGTTCGGCATGAACTGGTCCATGTACTCCCGGTACGTGGGCAGCGTCTTCGGCGCCCCGTTGGCCATCGAGGCACTGCTCGCCTTCTTCCTCGAGTCGACCTTCCTCGGCATCTGGATCTTCGGCAGGGGCCGCGTGTCGGACCGCATCCACCTGGCCTCGATCTGGCTGGTCAGCATCGGGACGATGCTGTCCGCCTACTTCATCCTGGCGGCCAACGCCTGGATGCAGCACCCGGTGGGCTACAAGGTCGAAGGCAACCGGGCGGTCATGACGGACTTCTGGGCGGTCATGTCCAACAGCACCCTGATCAGCTCGTTCCTGCACGTGCTGACCGCGGCGCTGGTGACGGCGGCGATGCTCGTCCTCGGCGTCAGCGCCTGGCACCTGCGCAGGTCCCAGAAGGCCGGCGACCGCCCCCACCCGGTCTTCTCCACCTCGGCCAAGCTGGCGCTGATCCTCGGGTCGGTCGCCGTGGTCGCCACCATGTTCTTCGGCGACAACCAGGCGCGTCTGATGACCAAGCAGCAGCCGATGAAGATGGCGGCGGCCGAGGTGCAGTACAACACGCAGAACGGCGCCAGCTTTTCGTTGCTGACCATCGGCAACCTGTCGGGTGACCCCATCTTCCAGATCCGGATCCCCCACGCCCTGTCGATCCTCTCCGACAACAGCTGGAACGGGCCGGTGGAGGGCATCAACCAGGTGCAGGCCCAAGAGGAGGCGACCTACGGCGCCGGCAGCTACGTGCCGGTCCTGTGGGTGACCTACTGGACCTTCCGGATCATGGTGGGCTGCGGAATGCTCATGCTCGCCGGCCTGGTGTGGGGCCTGTGGCTGATGTACCGGCGCAAGGTCGACACCTCGAAGTGGTTCCTGCGCCTCGCGTTCCCCGCGTTGGCGCTCCCGTTCGTGGCCAATGCCACCGGGTGGATCTTCACCGAGATGGGGCGCCAACCGTGGGTGGTCTACGGGCTGCTGAAGACGGCGAAGGGCGTGTCGCCGGTCGGCACCGGCTACGTGGTCACCACGCTGGTCGGATTCACGGCCATCTACTCGCTGCTGGCGATCATCGACTTCGGGCTGATGGCCCGCTACGCCAGGCTCGACCCGGACAGCGCGGACGAGCACGGCGGGACGGGGACCTCCCGAGGCGACGGCACGGACGGGGCCGAAGGCGACGGGCACCCCGACGAGCGGGTTCCGGCCCTCATCTACTGAGCGACAGGGGGAGTCCACGATGCTGACGATCGCGAGCGCCACACCCGCCTACACCGGGCTGGAGATCTTCTGGTTCCTGGTGATCGCCGTGCTGTGGGTGGGCTACTTCGCCCTGGAAGGGTTCGACTTCGGGGTGGGGATGCTCCTCCCCGTCGTCGGGAGGAGCGATCTCGACCGGCGGGTGATGATCAACACCATCGGGCCGGTGTGGGACGGCAACGAGGTGTGGCTCCTGGTCGCAGGCGGCGCCACCTTCGCCGCCTTCCCCAACTGGTACGCCACGCTCTTCAGCGGCTTCTACCTCCCGCTCTTCCTGATCCTCGCCGCGCTCATCTTCCGGGGCGTGGCGTTCGAGTTCCGCGCCAAGCGGGAGCATCCGAAGTGGCACCTGGCGTGGGACCACGCCATCTTCTGGGGGAGCCTGATCCCGTCGCTGCTGTGGGGCGTCGCCTTCGCCAACATCCTGCGGGGTACCCCCATCGGGCCGCACCAGACCTACCTGGGATCGTTCTTCAACCTGCTGAACGTCTACAGCCTCCTCGGCGGGGTCACGACCCTCCTGCTCTTCGCCCTCCACGGCAGCATCTTCTTGAGCCTCAAGACCACGGAGGACATCCGGGAACGGGCCGAGGCCGCCGCCAAGGTGCTTGCTCCGGCCGCCACCGTGGCCCTGCTCGGCTTCCTGGCGTGGACCTACGCGAACGCCCGGTCCGCCCACGACGTCGGCATCGTGCCCCCGTTCGTGCCGATCCTGGCCATCGCCGCGGTCGCCGTCGTCGGCTGGCTCCTACGGGAGAAGCTCGAGGGCTGGGCGTTCATCGCCAACGCCGTAGCCATGGTCGGCCTGATCGCCACGATCTTCCTCAACCTGTACCCCCGGGTCATGGTGTCGAGCATCTCCCCCGCCTTCAACCTGACCATCGGGAACACGTCGTCGGCGCCGTACACGCTGAAGGTCATGACCGTCGTCGCCCTGATCTTCACCCCCCTGGTCCTCGTGTACCAGAGCTGGTCGTACTGGGTGTTCCGGGCACGGGTACGCCGCCCCCCCGTCGGTGCCGTGCTGCCGGCGACCGGCCCACCGCCTGCCGGAGGAACGCCGGCACCGGCTGCGACGTCCGCCGGTGCGGACGCCGGTGCGGACGCGACCACGGTGTCCGACGACGCGGCCGCGTCGCCGACCGGCGACGGCGGGAACCCCTGAACCCGTCGGAGGCCCGGGCCCGGGGCCCGGTCGACCCACGGCTGATCCGGCGGGCCACCGCGACTCGGCACTACCTGGTCGGCGCCGTTGCCGTCGCACTGGTCGGGACCGTGGCCCTCGTGGCCCAGGCCGTCCTCCTCGGCGCCGTGGTCGAGGAGGTCCTGATCGGGCACTCCGGGCTGGCCCCCACCGCGCCACTGCTGGTCGGGCTGGCCGCGGCCTTCGCCGTCCGATCGGTCTGCGCGTGGGCGGGCGAGGTGGCCGCCCACCGGACGTCGTCGCGGGTGACGTCCACGCTGCGGCGCCAGCTCCTGGTCCGGGCGGTGGGTCTCGGACCTGCCTGGCTGGCCGGCGAGCGCACGGGCGAGCTGACCGCGTCCGCCACCCAGGGCATCGACGCACTCGACGCCTACTTCGCGCGCTACCTCCCGACCGCCGTGCTCGCCGCACTCACACCCCTCGTCCTCCTGGCCTGGATCGTCGCCGACGACTGGTTCTCGGCGGTCATCCTCCTGGTGACCGCAGCCGTGATCCCCCTCTTCATGATCCTGCTGGGCATGGAGGCCACCCGGAGCGCGACCCGGCAGTGGGACCGGCTGTCGGGCCTGGCCGCCACCTTCTACGACCTGCTCCAGGGCCTCCCGACCCTGCGTGCCTTCGGGCGGGTCGGCGACGGGCGGGCCACGCTCGAGCGGGCCAACCGCGAACTCCGCGACGAGACGATGTCCACCCTCAAGGTGGCGTTCCTCTCCTCACTCGCCCTCGAGACCCTGGCCTCGGTCGGCACCGCGCTGGTGGCGCTCTTCCTCGGCCTGCGCCTGCTCCACGGCACGCTGGGCGTGGGCACGGCCCTGGCCGTCCTCGTGCTCGCCCCCGAGGTCTACCTGCCGCTGCGGCGGGTCGGCGCCGAGTTCCACGCCAGTGCCCAGGGCCGCGCCGCCGCCGGGCGGATCCTCGACGTGCTGGACGACGCCGACCGTGCCGACGCCGACGTCGGTCGGCCCGACGGACGCCCGCTGCCCGACCCGGCCACCCACACGGTGCAGCTGACCGACGTCACCGTGCGGTTTGCCGGGCGGGCGCTCCCGGTGCTCGACGGCGTGGACCTCGCCCTCGAACCCGGGGTCCACGTCGCCGTGGTGGGCGAGTCCGGATCGGGCAAGTCGACCCTGTTGTCGGTGCTCCTCGGGTTCACCACCCCCGACCGGGGTGACGTCCGGGTGGGAGGCGTGCACCTGGGGGGGTCGACGCTGCGCGAATGGCGCGCACGGGTCGCCTGGGTCCCCCAGCGGCCCGCCCTGGTACGCGGCACGATCGAGGACAACCTCCGGCTCGGGAACCCGGGGGCCACCGGGGCGGAGGTGGCACGCGCCGTCCGACGCGCCGGGCTCGACGGGCTGGTCGCCCGACTGGCGGGCGGCCTGGCGACGCCGGTAGGCGAGAGCGGCCTGACCCTCAGCGCCGGCGAACGGCAGCGGATCGCCCTGGGCCGGGCGGTGCTCCGCGACGTGCCGGTGGTGCTGCTCGACGAGCCGACCGCCCACCTCGACGCCGACCGGGAGGACTCGCTGCGCGACCTGCTGACCCCGTGGCTCGAGGGCCGCACCGTCGTGGTGGCCGCCCATCGGGGCGGACTGGTCGGCCGTGTCGACCGGACGCTCACCCTGGTGTCCGGTCGGATCCTCGAGGCCGGTGGGTCCGGGACGCTGCCATCGGGGGTCACCCGGTGAGCGTCCGCCGACGCGACGGTCGGTCCCGCGGGCCGCTCGCCCGGATCCTGCGCATCGGCGCCCCCGATCCCCGTCGCTTCCTCCTCGGGACGGCACTGGGCACGACCGCCGCCCTGTGCACCGTCGGCCTCCTGGCCTGCTCCGGCGCGCTCATCGACAAGGCGGCCCTGCGGCCGCCCCTCGAGACGCTGACCCTGCTCATGGCCGCCGTGCAGCTGCTGGCGCTGGCGCGGGGGCCGCTCCGCTACGCCGAGCGGCTCGTCTCCCACGACGCCGCCCTGGGTGCGCTCGGCCGGGTCCGGCTCTGGCTCTACGACCAGGTCGCCCCCCGGTCGCCGGCCGGCGTCGCCGGGTGGCGCAGCGGCGACCTGCTGACCCGGGCCACCGCCGATGTCGACCTGCTCCAGGACGTCTACCTGCGGGGGGTGGGCCCGCTCGTGACCGCCGCGGTGACATCGCTGGTCGCGGTCGGAGCGGTCGCTCTGGTGCTGCCCGCCGCCGGGCTGGTCCTCGGCGTCTGCCTGCTGACGGGCACCGTGGGAGCCTCGGCTCTCGCCTGGTCCCGCCGGCGACCCACCGGCAGGTCCGGCTCCGGCCACGAGGGCGAGCGGGCGCTGCGCGGGGCGCTGGCCGCCGACCTGGTGGAACTGCTCACCGCCGCCCCCGACCTGGTGGCCATGGGGCGCGACGAGGAGTACCTCGAACGGGTGCTCGCGTCCGATGCCGAACTCGAGCGTCGGGCGCGGCGCCGCTCGTGGTCCGACGGGGCCGTGGGCGCCGTCGTGGTCGCGGCCACGGGTGCCGCCGTGGTCGGGACGCTGGCGGTCGCGACCGGAGCGATCGCCGCCCACCGGCTGCCGGGCTTCATGGTGGCCGTGCTCCCGCTGGTCGCCCTGGGAGCCTTCGACGTCGTGCTGCCGGCCGCCGACGCCGTGTCGCGCCTGGCCGATCACACCGAGGCCGCCGAACGCCTCGTCTCGGTGGCCGACCTCGAGGTCCCGGTGGTCGATCCCGGCGATCCCGCACCCTTGCCGGAGGGCACCGGGATCGGGTTCGAGGACGCGGTGCTCCGCTACCTGCCGGACGGTCCGCGCGTCCTGGACGGGTTCGACCTCGGGCTCGCACCCGGCCGTCGGGTGGCCGTGGTCGGGCCGAGCGGGGCAGGCAAGAGCAGCGTGGTCAACGTCCTCCTCCGCTTCTGGGGCCTGGAGACGGGTACCGCCCGCCTCGGGGGATCGCCGCTCGACACGCTCCGTCAGGACGACGTCCGGTCGCGGATCGGCTGGGTGGGCCAGGACGCCCACCTCTTCCCCACCACCGTCGGTGGCAACATCGCCGTGGCCCGACCGGGTGCCTCACCCGACCAGGTGGCCGCGGCCGCCCGCGACGCCCAGCTCGGTCCCTGGATCGACGGGCTGCCCCTCGGCCTCGACACCCCGGTCGGCGAACGTGGGGCCCAGCTCTCGGGTGGCCAGCGCCAACGGGTGGCGCTGGCCCGGGCCCTCCTGGCCGGTGCACCGGTGCTGGTGCTCGACGAGCCCACGTCCGGGCTCGACCGGCCGACGGCGCGCCGGCTGCTCCACGACGTCCACGCCGCCACCGAAGGGACCACGCTGCTCCTCATCACCCACCGGGACGAGGACCTCGCCCACGCCGACGAGGTGGTCGTGGTCCTCGACGGTCGTGTCGTGGGCCGCTACCGCGGGTCGTCCCGTGCCGGCGGTGACGTCGGTGACGTCGGGGGATCCGGCGCCGGCCGGGCGGCGGCCCGCCGGGACGCGCGGGCCGCCACGTAGTCGGGGTTGGCCTCGACCGGGAGGCGGAGGGTGACCGTCCCCGACGCCGTCGTCGTCGTCACCGGGAATCCCGAGGACAGGAACACGCCGATCATGTCCCGGTTGTCCGACAGCGTCTGGGCCACGAAGGTGGCGATCCCGTTGTCCCGGGCCGCGTCGGCGAGATGGTCGAGGAGGAGCGTGCCGATGCCGAGATGCTGATGGTCGTCGGTCACCACGAAGGCGACCTCGGCCTCCGTCCCGACCGGGAGCCGCTCGTAGCGACCGACGCCGACCATCCGTCCGCCGTCGAACACGGCGAACGCCATCCGGTCGCCGTAGTCGATGCGGGTGAAGCGCTCCACCTCCCCCGGGCTGAGGTGCGGGTGCATGAAGAAGAACCGGCGGTACACCGACTGGGACGACAGCCCGTCGTGGAAGGCGACCAGGGCGGGGCCGTCGGACGGGCGGATGGGGCGGAAGCGGACGGTCGAGCCGTCCCGGACGACCTCGTCCGTCTCGAGCCCGGACGGATACCCGTGGGGCGGCTCGTGGGAGCCGGTGTCGTCGCCGTCGGCCATCGCTGCCGATGCTACGCAGGTGGCGGTCGCAGCCGGCGCACGGTCGGGGGCTGCCCGACGGGGCAGCCCCCGACCCGGGCAGCCCGACGGGGCTCAGGATCCGATGACCGGCGGGACCGTACTGCGCCGCGAGCGCCCGAAGGGTCCGCTGGCCGGTCCGACCCGGACCAGGGTCCCGCCGTCGGCTCGCACCATGCGCTCGATGTCGGCCAGGGCGCCCAGGGCCGACGAGTCGACCACCCGGAGTCCCTCGGTGCACAGCTCGATCTCCTGTGAGCCGTCGAGCAGCAGCTCGCGCACCACCTGGGACAGCGTCGCCGCCGTCGCGGCGTCCAGCCGGCCCGCCAGGCGGACCCGGGGTGGCAGCGCCTCGGTCTCGACCCACAGTTCGAGGGCAACGTCACCGCGCCAGTCGGCGAGTCCCATCGGGCCGTCCGACCCCTCGGGGCCCGCCATCTCCGCCGTCGGTCCGGCGAGCTGACCGGACTCCGTCCTCAGGACCGGCTCGACACCCATGTCCGCCACCTCCGCTCGTAGGGACTCCTGCATTCGTACCACGTCCCGACCCTCCGTTCCCCTCGCGGCGCACCCGACGCCGTGCTCCTTCATCATGGCGATGCCGGTGCCGCGGACCTAGGGCCGAACGGCCCGTTCGGGGGCCGTACGGGGGTGTCGCCTCGGGACGTTCGGCCCTACCGGGTCCTCCGGGACGCGACCATCCTGGCCCTAACGACAACGGAGGAAACTCCTGAGGAGGAGGAGACATGGCCACGACGACCGACAAGGGATCCACCGCCGGCGACGGCACCGGACGAGACGGTGACGGCGCGACCGTGGAACGGCTCGAGCGGCTGCTGGACGAGTGGCGGGAACGGATCGACGAGCTCCTGGTGCAGGCCGACCTGGCGTCCAAGGACGTCGGCGAGTCGGTCCGGGCCAAGGCGGCGCTGGCCGAGAACGCCTATCTGGCCGCCAAGAGCCGGCTCCGGGAGATGCCGAGGGACGCCGGCGCCAACCTCGGCTCCCTGCGGGACGGCGTCGAAAAGCTGTTGGACGACATCCGTCAGGCGTACCAGTCCGCCGAGGCCGTCATCCGGCGCGGGCCGGTCGACTAGCCGAGGGACGAGGGCCGTGCCCGTGACCACCGGACCCCGGGAACATCCGGGGCCGGTCGGTCCCGAGCGCTCCCGGGCCAATCCCATGTATGCGCGACTCCTGGAAGCAGTGCTGAGCGAAGAGGCGGACACGTCGGCTTCGTCGCCCACGCGGTCGTCGGGGCCGCTCGCCGAGGTCGTCCGCCTCTCCCACGTGCTGGAGCGGCACGGCGACCACACGGATCCCGACTGGGCACTGCAGGGTGTCGCCGACCAGCTCGCCTATGACGCCGCCCTGGTCCGCCTGGCCCGCAAGCGGGGCGTCCCCACCGACCTCGGCAGCTTCGAGGTCCCTTCGCACGGTCGGGCCCAACTCGAGCAGGCACTCCTCGACAGGGGCGTGAGGCTCCCGGCGCGCGCTGCTCCGGGCCCCGAGGCGGACGGCGCCCCCTGACCTTCCGGTCAGGTGCCGGTCGAGTCCGCCCGGCGGTCGCGCTCACTGCGCTCGTGGATCCGGGTGGCGTAGGAGGCGGCCTGGGTCCGGCGTTCCATCCCGAGCTTGGTGAGGAGATTGGACACGTAGTTCTTCACGGTCTTCTCGGCGAGGTACATGGCCTCCGCGATCTGGCGGTTGGTCTTGCCCTCGGCGATCAGGTCGAGGATCCGGCGCTCCTGGTGGGTCAAGGTGGCGAGGAGCGGCTCCTCTGCGGGCCCCTCGCGGAGGCGCTGCAGCACGCGCTCGGTCAGGGCCGGGTCGAGGAGCGAGCCGCCGGCGGCCACGCGGCGGATGTCGTCGACGAGACTGGTCCCGCCGACCTGCTTGAGCACGTAGCCCGACGAGCCCGCCATGATCGAGGCGAACAGCGCCTCGTCGTCGGCGTAGGAGGTGAGCATGATGCACGCCGTCGTCGGGAGCTGGGACCGGATGTCGCGGCAGACCTCGACGCCGCTCCCGTCCGGAAGGCGGACGTCGAGGATGGCGACGTCGGGGCGCAGCGCGGGGATGCGACTGAGCGCCTCGGCGGAGGTCCCGGCCTCGCCGACGACCTCGAGATCGTCGGTCGCCTCCAGCAGGGTGCGCAGTCCGGTGCGCACGATCTCATGGTCGTCCAGAAGGAACACTCGGATGGTCATCACGGACCATTTGAGCACGTCAGGAGCTCCGGGACACGCCTGCGGCCGGTGGACGCACCCGTTCCCGGTCGGTACGTTGGGCAGCGTGCCCGACGACGAAGCGATCCGCCGGTCGCCGTACGAGGACATCGAGGACCCGGTCACGCTCCGCAGACTGCTCGAGGCCAGCCTGCTCCTCGAGTCGGACCTCCACCTCAGCGGCCTCCTGCGACACATCGTCGAGGAGGCGATCTCCCTGGCCGGCGCCCGCTACGGGGCGCTCGGGGTGCTCGACGCCGCGGGTCGGGAGTTGGTGGAGTTCCACGTGTCCGGGCTGGATCCCGAGGACGAGGCCCGCCTGCGCGAAGGCCCCCTTCCGACCGGACGCGGCGTGCTGGGCGTGCTCATCGACGATCCGCGCCCCATCCGGATCCGGGCCATCGGCGACCACCCGGCGAGCATCGGCTTCCCCCCGGGCCACCCGCCCATGACCTCGTTCCTCGGTACGCCGGTCAAGGTCCGTGACCAGGTGTACGGGATCCTCTACCTGACGGACAAGATCGGGGCGGCCGAGTTCACCGCCGACGACGAGGCCGTGATCGCAGCACTCGCGGTGGCGGCCGGGATCGCCGTCGAGAACGCCCGGCTCCACCAGCGCGCCGGTGACGCGGCCGTCTACGAGGAGCGGGACCGCATGGCCCGCGACCTCCACGACCGGATCATCCAGCGGCTGTTCGCCATCGGCCTGTCGCTGCAGGGGTGGACCACCGAACCGGACGGACGGGTCGCCGTCGACCGCGTCGGCGCCGTCGTCGACGACATCGACGGGACGATCCGCCAGATCCGCGCCACCATCTTCGAGCTCGGAAGCGAGGCGCGGGGGCGGGGGATCCGCTCGGGCGTCCTCGAACTGGTCGAGGAGATGGAGCCCGTCGTCGGGTTCCGGGTACCGGTCGACTTCGTCGGGCCGGTCGACGCCTCGGTGTCCGACGAGGTGGCCGAGCACCTGCTCGCCACCTTGCGGGAGGCGCTGTCGAACGTGGCACGGCACGCCCGGGCCACGTCGGCGTCGGTGTCGCTCGCCGCCGTCGGGCACGACTGCCGACTGGAGGTACGCGACGACGGTCGGGGCATCGCGGACGGCCCCGCACCTGCCGGCGGTCTCGGGCTCCGCAACCTCCGCGACCGGGCCGAGTCCCTCGGAGGCACCTTCGAGATCCTCCGGCCCGCGGCCGGGGGTACCACGCTGATCTGGCAGGTCCCGGCATTCGACGGGCGGGTGCCGAGGACCGCGGCGGGTGGACGTGGCCGAGGGACCTAATGCCCTACTGGCCCACCCGCACGCGCCGTAGCGTGGGACCAGGAGCGGGGTCGGCTCCCCGGCGTCCACCGGTCGTCGGGCCCGGTCCCGAGGAGAGGAGCACGCCATGTCCGTGGACACGATGGCACGCACGCACCGGACCGTGGTGGGGGTCGACGGGTCCGCGGCGTCATTGGCGGCCCTGGACTGGGCCGCCGGGATGGCGGAGTCCACCGGTGCGGCGGTGGTGGCCGTCGCCACCTGGGAGTGGCCCCGCGGCTTCGGCCAGGGCGTGATGATCCCGAACGGCTACGACCCCGCGGCCGACGCCCGGACACTCGTGCACGCGGCCGTCGACGAGGCCCGGACGCTCCATCCCACCGTCGAGTTCGTCTCCCTGGTGGTCGAGGGCCGCCCCGCCGACGTCCTGGTCGAGGCGTCCCGGGGGGCGGACCTGCTCGCCGTCGGGAGCCGGGGCCACGGAGAGGTGGCCGGCCTGTTCCTCGGTTCGGTGAGCGAGCACTGCGCCACCCACGCCCACAGCCCGGTCCTGGTGTTCCGGGACCGTCCGTAGCCGGGGTGGCCGACTCGGGCGCCCCGGTCATCGCGGCCCGGGGACTGACCAAGCGGTACCGAGGGACCGACGCGCTGGTCGACCTCGATCTCGAGGTGGCCGGCGGGGAGGTCGTCGGGTACCTCGGGCCGAACGGCGCCGGCAAGACCACCACCATCCGCCTCCTGCTCGGACTCGTCCGGCCGACATCGGGAACGGCGCGGCTCTTCGGGCTCGACAGTCGACGCGATGCCGTCGCCGCCCACCGGCGCCTGGCCTACGTCGGCGGTGAACCGTCGCTGTGGCCGGGCCTCACCGGCGCCGAGACGCTCCACCTGCTGGGCCGGGTCCAGGGACGTGTGGACACCGCCTACCGGGACGAGCTCATCGAGCGGTTCGCCTTCGACCCCGGAAAGTTGGTCCGGGCGTACTCGAAGGGCAACCGCCAGAAGCTCGGCCTGATCGCGGCCCTCATGACCCGGGCCGACCTGCTCGTACTCGACGAGCCCACGAACGGACTCGACCCCCTGATGGAGCAGGCGTTCCGCCGCAGCATCCTCGAGGCCCGCGACCGGGGCCAGACCGTGTTCCTGTCCTCGCACATCCTGAGCGAGGTCGAGGCGCTGTGCGACCGGGTCGGGATCCTGCGCGACGGCCGCCTCGTGGAGCTGGGCACCCTCGCGGAGCTCCGCCACCTGAGCGCGCTGATCGTGGAGGCGATCTTCGCCGGGCCGCCCCCCGACCTGTCCGGCATCCCGGGGGTCCGCTCGGTGGCGGTGGAGGGGCCCGTGGCCCGCTGCCATGTGCGCGGGCCCGTCGAGCCGCTGCTGCGGGTCCTGGCCGCCGCCGGGGTCACCGGGCTGCTCAGCCGGGAGCCCTCCCTCGAGGAGCTCTTCCTCGCCCGGTACGGCGGGGACGGGTCGGCACCGGGAGCGACCGAGCCATCGGAGGCGCCGGGGACGGTGCCCGCGTCGGGCCCGGCACACGATGCCGACTGACCCCGTACCGGCCGGCCGGGCGCTCCCGGTCCGATCCCCGGGCACCGTCGTCGCCGGGCTCACGGCGAGGGCGGCCTCTCGGTCCGGCGCCGTCTGGGGTGCGGTCTTCGCGGTCGCCGTGGCCTCGTCGGCCCTCAGCTACAGCACGCTCTACACGTCGCGGTCCCAGCGCGAAGCCCTTGCCGCCGCGTACGGCTCCAACCTCGCCACCAGCGCGCTCTTCGGGCCCGCTCCCCGGCTCCAGACGGTGGCCGGGTTCACCGCGTTCAAGGTCTCGATGTCCCTGATGATCCTGGGCGCCGTCTGGGGGCTCCTGACCGGTACCCGCCTGCTGCGGGGCGAGAAGGACCAGGGGCGTTGGGAGCTGCTGCTGGCGGGCGGGACGACCGCCCGCCGGGCCACGGCCCAGGCCCTGGGCGGCCTGGGGGTCGGGGTCGCGGTCCTGTGGGTCCTCACCGCGGCCGGGACGGTCGCCGCCGGCCACGACCCGAAGGTGGCCATCGCGGTGGGGCCGGCGTGCTTCTTCGCACTGGCCATGGTGTCGACGGCGGCCATGTTCGCCGCCGTGGGTGCGGTGACGAGCCAGCTGGCCTCCACCCGGCGCCAGGCCGCCGCCTGGGCGGCGACGGTGCTCGGCGTCGCGTACGCCGTGCGGGTGGTGGCCGACGCCGGCCTGGGGCTCCATGGGTTGGTCTGGGCGACACCCCTCGGCTGGGTGGAGGAGCTCGGGGCGCTGACCGACCCCCGCCCGTTCGCACTGCTGCCCGTCGCCGCGCTCGTCCTCGTCCTGGCCGTCGTCTCGGTCTCCCTGGCCGGACGGCGCGACGTCGGGGCGGGACTCGTCGCCGACCGAGACCGCTCGCCGGCCCGTCTGCGCCTGCTGGGCGGGCCCGTCGGTCTGGCGGTCCGATCGACCCGGCCGGCCGTCCTGGGCTGGTGGGCCGCCATCGCCCTCTCGGGCCTCCTCTACGGGCTGGTCGCCCGTTCGGCCGGGGCGACGATCTCGGGTTCCTCCGTCCACCAGGTGTTCGCACGCCTCGGCGCCACGGGGACCGGCGCCGAGGCCGTCCTCGGCGTCTGTTTCCTCGTCCTCGCCGCGCTCGTCGCCTTCGTGGCCGCCGGCCAGCTCACCGCCGTGCGCGGCGAGGAGGCGTCGGGCCGGTTGGACAACCTCCTCAGCCGGCCGCTGTCCGCGGCGTCGTGGCTCGGGGGACGCCTCGCCGTGGCCGTCGTCGCCGTGGCCGTGGCCGCCGTGCTCGGCGGCCTGGCCGCCTGGCTGGGCGCCGCCAGCCAGCACGCCGGGGTGCGCATCGGCGCCGTCGTCGTGGCGGGGGTCAACTTGGCACCGCCGGCCCTCGTCGTGCTGGGCCTGGGCGTGCTCACCCTCGGAGTGGCCCCGCGTGCCGTCTCGGGCGTCGTCTACGGCTTTCTGGCGTGGTCCCTCCTCGTGGTGGTGGTCGGCGGCATCGGGGCCACCAGCCACTGGGTCCTCGACTCCTCGGTGTTCCACCAGATGGCTGCCTCCCCCGCCGTTCCCGTGGACTGGACGGCGAACGCCGCCATGGTGGCGATCGCCGCGGCGCTGGCCGGCGGGGGGGTCGTCGCCTTCCACCGGCGCGACCGGATCGGGGCCTGACCGCCGCCCGGCACCCCGCCGGGTCGGCGGCGACGGGTCAGGCGCCGGCGAGCTCCGGCCACAGGCCCCGCCGGTCGGGACCGAGCAGGCGCTGGGTGTACGGCCCACCCAGGTGGGTCGACCGCCAGGCCAGCATCGACTGGGCCAGCGGGAGCACCACCGCCGGATCGGTGGTCGTGGTCGCCCACGTCGGGTCGGCCGCGAGGTCGAAGCACAGCCAGGATCCGTCGGCGAACTGCACGTAGGCATGGGTGGCGGTGCGTTCGACGGCCAGATTGCAGCGCTCGAGCCCGGCGTCCGGGCCGCCCGAAATGCGGGTCGGCCCCATCACCAGGTCGCGCCAGTCCCACTCGTAGTGGGCGGCCGTCCGCCAGTCGACCGGGGTGGTGCCGTCGAGGAACGGGACCAGCGACGCCCCTTCGCACTGCACCGGCACCTCCTGGCCCAGCAGCTCGGCCAACGTGGGCAGCACGTCGACGGCCTCGGTGAATTCGGTCACCACCCGGCCGACGGCGGTGGCGCGACCCGGATGGCGGACGATGCACGGGATCCGGTAGCTCTCCTCGAAGAAGCCGAGCTTCCACACGAGGCCGTGGTCGCCCAGCTGCTCGCCGTGGTCCGACGTGACCACGACGAGCGTGTCGTCGAGCCGACCGGTCGAGCGCAGGTGCTCGACGACCCGTCCGAGCTGGTGGTCGACCTCGGACACCATGCCGAAGTACTGGGACCGCAACCGGGCCAGCTCGACCGGATCGACCGGTGCCCGCACGAGGTCGATCCCCAGGGCCAGGTCGTAGAGCGGGTGCAGCCCGGGCAGCGGCGGCAGGGGGTCGCCGACCTCGTCGGGCGCGTACCGGGTCGAGAACCCGCCGGCCGCGGCGTAGGGGTAGTGCGGCCGGAAGTAGCTCGCATGGGCGAACCAGGGTCCCGGCTGCCGGTCGATCCACGAGAGCAGGCCGTCGGTCAGGAAGGCGGAGACGCTGTGCTCGGCCGGACGGTCGGGTTCGGAACGGAGGGCGTCGGAAGGGGACAGGGTGCCGTACCCGAGCTCCTCCAGCCAGGCCAGCCACCCGGTGAACCGGCCGTCGAGCGGGAGCACCGGGTCGAACCCGGGGAGTACCCCCTCGTAGGTGTCGAGCCGTGGGTCCGTGGGATCGGGCACGGTCGCCGGGTCGACCCCCTGGTCCGTGTAGCCGAACAGCGCCGGGGCATAGCCCGCCCGTCGCGCCATGCGGGCCACGTTGTCGAACCGGTCCTCGAGCGGGGCGCCGTTGGCCACCACCCGGTGGTTCATCTGGTACATCCCCGTGTAGAGCGACGCCCGCCCGGGCGCGCAGGGCGCCGACTGGCTGAGGTGGGAGGCGAAGCGGACGCCCTCGGCGGCCAGCCGGTCGAGGGTCGGCGTCGCCACCACCGGATGGCCGGCGCAGGAAAGGCAGTCGGCCCGGAACTCGTCGAGGGTCACGAAGAGGACGTTCACCGGGTCCACTCTTGCAGCAACCGTGCCGGCCGACGACGACCTGCCCGGCATGCGGGACCGGCGCACTGCCGGGGCGCCCGGGGGACCGGATCGGGACGCACGTAGACTCGCCGCCCATGGACCACGTCGACGTGCTCATACTCGGCGCCGGACTGTCGGGCATCGGCGCCGCCTGCCACCTCGAGACCGAGCGGCCGGGCACGAGCTACGCCATCGTCGAGGCCCGGGAGGACCTGGGCGGGACCTGGGACCTCTTCCGGTACCCCGGCGTGCGGTCCGACTCGGACATGTTCACCCTCGGCTACTCGTTCGAGCCGTGGGTCGAGGCCGAAGCGATCGCCGACGGCCCGTCGATCCTCTCCTACATCCGGGCCACGGCCCACGCGCACGGCGTGGAGGGCAAGATCGCCTACCGGCGCCGCGCCGTTGCGGCGTCGTGGTCCACCCCGGACGCCCGGTGGACGGTCGAGGTCGAGCACACCGACACCGGTGCGCGCGAGCAGGTCACGTGCGGGTTCCTGTGGGCCAACACCGGCTACTACCGCTACGACGAGGGCTACCGGCCCCACTGGGACGGCGAGGAGCGGTTCGGCGGGACGATCGTCCACCCCCAGCACTGGCCCGAGGACCTCGACTGGACCGGCCGGCGGGTGGTGGTGATCGGCAGCGGGGCGACCGCGGTGACCCTGGTGCCCGCGCTCGCCCGGCAGGCCGCCCATGTCGTGATGCTCCAGCGCTCCCCCACCTACGTCGTGTCCCGTCCGGGCACCGACCGGGTCGCCGACCTGCTGCGACGGCACCTGCCGGGCAAGACCGCCCACGGGATCATCCGCTGGAAGAACGTGCTCCTGACCCACCTCAGCTTCCAGCTGAGCCGGCGGAACCCCGAGTTCGTGAAGCAGGGGATCCGCAAGGGCGTCGTCCGTGCCCTGCCCGAGGGTTACGACGTCGACACCCACTTCCGGCCCCGGTACAACCCGTGGGAGCAACGGCTGTGCCTGGTTCCCGACGGCGACCTGTTCGAGGCGATCACCGCCGGGCGCGCGGAGGTGGTCACCGACACGATCGAGTGCTTCACCGAGACGGGGATCCGGCTGACGTCGGGCGTCGAACTGGCCGCCGACCTCGTCGTGACCGCCACCGGGCTCAACCTCCAGTTCCTGGGCGGTGTCGCGCTCGACGTAGACGGGGAACCCGTCACGCCGGGGGAGACCGTCGTCTACAAGGGGATGATGCTGTGCGGTGTCCCCAACCTGGCCGAGACGTTCGGCTACACCAACGCCTCGTGGACGCTGAAGGCCGACCTGACCGCCGAGTACGTCTGCCGGCTCCTGGCCACGATGGAGGCGTGCGGGATGCGCCAGTGCACGCCGTCGGCCCCGGATCCCACGCTGGCGACCGAACCGTTCATCGATTTCTCCTCCGGGTACGTGACCCGGGCCGTCGACGAGCTCCCGAGGCAGGGGGCCACCGCCCCGTGGCGGCTCCACCAGAACTACCTGCGCGACACCTGGCTGCTGCGCCACGGTCCGGTGGTGGACGGGATGGTCCTGTCCAACCCGGTGGCTTCGACGCCGACCCCGACGAGCTGGCCGCCCGGGTCGCCGGGGCGCTCGGCCCTCGGGTCCGATGTCGGCGCTCGGGCCTGACGCCGGCGCTCAGGCCTGCCGCGCCGGACCCAGGTACTGGCCGACGGCCCGGGTCAGGCCCTGCGCGATGACCTGCTGGGCGGCGGGGCTCGCCGCCAGGGTGCCCTCGAAGGGGTCAGTCACGAAGAGTGGCTCGATGAGCGCGCCGGGCATCCTGCTCGGCGTGGCGAAGTACCCCGGATCGGCGGGCCCGAGGAGGAGGACGTGCCCGTACGTCGCCGCCTTCGCCGCGATCGTGCTGTCCGACGTGGTGGGGACCAGCGAGCCCTCCACCGAGTCGGGCTGCACGCCGCCGTCGGGGATCGCCCATCCGCGGGCGTCCATGGCGGACAGCACGTCGTGCTGCAGCAGGGTGGCGAGCCGTCGGTCCGATGCGCTGAACGGCCGGGCCGTGTCGTAGGTGGTGACGCAGCCGGCGTCCTGCGGGCTGGCGCCGCTGTCGAAGTAGATGCCGACCAGCACCGCCGCGCCCGCCAGGTTGGCGCACACGTCACGGGCGGCCACGTCGTCGTGCGCGCCCTGGAGGCTGAGCACGCCGCCCGAGAGCTCGCGCGGGGTCAGGCGGACGACGTTCGAATCGGTCGTGCGCGACACCACGACCCGGTACCCACGGGCCCGGAGCAGCGCCGCCGTGTCGAGCTCGACCGGCAAGGTCACCGTTCCCTCGTCGACCGTCGCTCCCGACGATGTCGTGCCGACGGCGCCCGGGTCGAGTCCGCCGTGTCCGGCGTCAAGGAACACGGTCGTGTGCCGGTCCCCCGCGGTCGGCGGGTACGCGACGCAGGCGCCCGGCGAGAACGCCGCCGGGTCGAGGGGGACGCCGCCGGCCGCAGCGTGCGGACGGGGGACGACGACCCAGACGGCCGCGGCCGCCGCGGCCAGGACGAGGACGGCCAGCACCCGCCCCCGGCGCCGCACGGACCGGGTCCGGGCCACGACGGACGCCTGCGTGCTCGGGCGTCGGGACGTGGCCATGGTCCGACCATTGAACCAGCCGCCGCACCCCTGCCGGTGTCGGCCCCGGACCCCGTGCCGACACGCCCGCCGGACGATCCCCCGATCTCAGTCGGCAGGCAGGGGTGCCCCCGGAAGTCCGGCCACCACGCCGTCGGGCAGCGGAGGCGCCCCCTCCATCACCTGTCCCGTGAACCGGGCGACGTGGTCGTAGATGCCGTGGCTCGCCTCCGCCCACGGCATGAGGATCGGGAAGACGTGGAACATGCCGGGAACCTCGTGGGCGTGGGTGTCCACCCCGGCCTTCTCCAGGCGCTCGACGAACCGTCGGATCGGGTCGCGGAACATCTCGTCGCCGCCCCAGGAGACGGTGGTGGGCGGGAACCCGTCGAGGTCGGCGTCGACGGCGGACACGTAGCCGCTCGACGCGTCGAATCCGTGGAGGTAGGAGGCCGTCGGGATGTTCCACGGGAGGATGTCGGACTCGGCGTTGTCGGTCACCGACGGCTCGTCCAGGCGCAGGTCCACCTCGGGCGAGAACAGGATCATCCCGGCCGGCGGCAACAGATGGGCGTCCTCGGGTGCCGCCAGCACCAGCGACGTGGCCAGGCCACCACCGCCCGAGTCACCGGCCACGAAGAGCCGCTCGGGCGGGACCCCCGCAGCGACCACGGCCGCCAGCACGTGGGCCGCGTCGACCAGGCCGGCCGGGAAGGGGAACTCCGGCGCCAGCCGGTAGTCGGCCACGAAGACGGCGCACCGGGTGCGGACGCAGATGCGCGAGGTGAAGAAGGCGTACATGGTGGGTGAGGTGCCGATGTACCCGCCTCCGTGCAGATAGAGGACCACGCCCTCGGGCTCGACGGCACGGGGCACGTAGAGGATGCCGGGGACGCCGCCGATTTCGGTGACGGTATGGTCCACGTCGCGGGCGCGGACCACCGGCGCCATGACGACCTTGCACAGGTCGTCGAGCAGCTGCTCGATGGAGCGGAACTCGGCGATCGGCAGCGACGAGCAGTAGCCCATGAAGGAGCGCAGTACCTCTCGGGTGACCCCGGCCCCGACGTTCGCCAGGAGTCCCGAACTGCCACGGAGCGGGCGTCGGAACGGGAGGCGTGCCAGGGCCGCCACCATCTGCTGGGCCAGCAGCACCGTGTCGATCGCCACCACCGGCCCGGGGGCGGTTCGGACCTCCGGCCGGTCGGCCATCACCATCGGACTGCTCCCTCGTCGCGTCGTCGAGGGCCAGGCTACCCGCCGCACGTCCCCGGCCCGGGTGTCCTGTCCCCGGCCCGGCCTCCTCGCCGTCAGACCAGGGAGGCGATCGCCGCGTTGAAGGCGGGTGACGGACGCATCACGGCCGATGCCAGGGTGGCGTCCGGCAGGTAGTAGCCGCCGATGTCGGCCGGCGACCCCTGGACGGCCAGCAGCTCGTCGACGATGACCCCCTCCCTGTCGGTGAGCAGTTCGGCGAGGCCGGTGAATGCCTCGGCCATCGCCGCGTCGTCGGTCTGCCCGGCGAGTTCCCGTGCCCAGTACAGGGCCAGGTAGAAGTGGCTTCCCCGGTTGTCGATGCCGCCGAGCGAGCGGCTCGGCGAGCGGTTCTCGTCCAACAGGCGCCCGGTCGCCCGGTCGAGGGTGTCGGCCAGGACCTGTGCCCGGGTGTTGCCCGTGCGCTGGGCCAGGTGCTCGAAACTGACGGCCAGGGCCAGGAACTCGCCCAGGCTGTCCCAGCGCAGGTAGTTCTCGGCCAGGAGCTGCTGGACGTGCTTGGGCGCCGAGCCGCCGGCACCCGTCTCGAACAGGCCGCCGCCGTTGATGAGGGGGACGACCGACAGCATCTTGGCGCTCGTCCCGAGTTCGAGGATGGGAAACAGGTCGGTCAGGTAGTCGCGCAGCACGTTGCCGGTCACCGAGATGGTGTTCTCCCCCCGCCGGATCCGCTCGAGCGAGAGCGCGGTGGCCGCTTCGGGGGCCAGGATCTCGATCCGCAGTCCCTCGGTGTCGTGGTCCGCCAGGTAGGTCCGGACCTTGGCGATGAGGTTGGCGTCGTGCGCACGGCCCTCGTCGAGCCAGAACACCGCCGGATCACCGGTGGCGCGCGCCCGGGTCACGGCCAGCTTGACCCAGTCGCGGATGGGCACGTCCTTGGCCTGGCACATGCGGAACACGTCGCCGGCGGCGACGGGCACGTCGAACACCACCCGGCCGGCGTCGTCGGTGACCCGCACCGTTCCATCGGTCGGGATCTCGAAGGTCTTGTCGTGGCTGCCGTACTCCTCGGCCGCCTGGGCCATCAGGCCGACGTTGGGCACGCTCCCCATGGTCGCCGGGTCGAAGGCGCCGTGGGCCCGGCAGTCGTCGATGACCACCTGGTACACGCCCGCGTAGCTGCTGTCGGGGATGACGGCGAGGGT
>DATLRE010000193.1:0-18751 GCA_035534835.1 Acidimicrobiales bacterium | reverse complement strand
GGCAGTAGAGTTGCGTGTTCCGCAGCGGGTCCCCGGTGCGACCGTGCCGGGCCGGGACCCAACGCTGCCCCTGTAGCTCAGCGGATAGAGCGTCGGCCTCCGGAGCCGAAAGCGCAGGTTCGAGTCCTGCCAGGGGCACTGTTGTGATGTCTCCGGACATCGCGGACAGTTGGACCCTCGGATGCCGCCCTGCGCCTGGGTTGGGTTGTCGATGGTCGGCTCGATGAGCGGTCGCCCGAGCCGCCGGCATCGCGACCGGTTCGACGTGCAGGCACGCACGGGGGTGAGTCATGGGACGACACGTGACGGGTGCAGTGGCGCTGGGAGCGCTGTCCATGGCCTCGTCATCGAGGTCTCGTCGGACCCGGGGACCGCGCAGCTGAGCGTCGCCGTGCCGACACTGGACCAGTGGATGACCGTCAGCCCCGCTCTGTCGTCCCGTGACCGGGCCACGACACTGGGTCAGGCCGCCCTCGAGCGGGCGATCGTGGCCACGGTGCAGCCCGACCCGGGAACCCCGGCACCCTGACCGACGGGTTCGCCGGCCGCCCACCGCGTCGTCGGGCCGGCGCCTGCGGTCAATCGGGGCGATCGGTGAGCTTGGTCCCGTCCCACCACTGGACCGGTCGCCCGGGAGTGTCCGGATTGCCGTACCAGCCCGGAGGGAGGAGGACGGGGGACTCCCGCAAGTCCCGTTCGTCGCCCCGGTCGCCCCGGTCGCCCCGGTCGCCCCGGTCGTGGCCGACCTCCGGTTCCTCGCCCGGCGCGATGGGCCGGGTGCGGTCCGGCTCCCGGCCGGGCGGCGGCTCGACCCCACGGCTCGGGACCGGTTCCCCCATGGAGCCCGGTGACACCGCGCCCGGCGCGACGACCTCGGACACCACCACCTCGGCCACCACCTGTGCCGTCCCGCCCCCAACGGTGCCGACGGGGGCGGGAGCAGGGGCGGCCGGCGGCACGTGGGTGGCCGGCGGCACGGGGACGGGGACGGCCGGCGGGGCGGGGACGGCCGGCGGGGCGGGGGCGGCCGGCGGCACGCCCGGAGGCGGGACGTCCCCACCGACGGCCACGTCCGGCTCACCGGCGGCCGACGGCGCCCGCTCCGCGCCCCCCTGCCGACGGGTCCGGAGGACGAGGACGAACGAGCCGAGCAGCAGCACCGCGCCGAGGACGATCAGCCCGACACCGACGCGGGCGACCACCGAGTACGCAGCACAGCCGCGCGCCGTGACGGTGCCGTGGGTCAGGATCACGACGCTGGTGGAGCAGCCCATCGAGGCAGGGCTGAACAGCGCGTACATGAGCGTGCCGAACCCCAGGGAGATCCCGCCCCAGAGCGCGCACGCCTTTCGCCCTCGGCCCGCTCCCATACCGGGCGAACCTACCGGACCTGGGAAAACACGGGCGGGAACGGACGCTCACCGGCTACGGAGAGTGAGGGTCGCACCGCGTCCGACCACGGGCTGCGGCTGGACGCGGTGCCCGGCCTGCGGGCGACCCGCGGCCCGCAGCACTCAGCCCGGCAGCCCTGTCTGCCGGACGGTGATGTTGAGCCGTCCGGGCAGCACACCGACCACGGGATCCACGGTGCCCGGCACGAGCCGGGGCACGCCGTGGTAGGCGAGGCGTGCCGGGCCCCCGAACACGACGACGTCGCCCGACTCGAGGGGCACGTCGACCCACGGGCGGCCCCGCCCGGCCGTGTTCCCGAACCGGAAGATCCCGGTCTGCCCGACGCTGAAGGACACCACCGGGGCCTCCACCACCTCGTCGCGGTCGACGTGCATCCCCATCGTCGCCCGGGGTCCGTACCAATTGACCAGTGCCACGTCGGGGACGAACCCGTCCGGGTCGACAGTCACCCGCGGGTCGACCGCCACGGCATCGACCACCGCCCGTCGGCCGAGCCGGCCCAGCCACGGCGGGAAGGCCGGCGCCCTGCCGCCGTCGCCGTCGTCACGGGTACGCGAATAGCGGTACGGATACCAGTGCCATCCGAGGCCGACCATCTCGACGGACATCGCCGACCCGTTGGGCATGCGAGGCGCCCTCGGCCCACCGGACGCCCGGCCCCATGCACGGCAACGGGCCACGAGCTCCGACCGCAGGCCGGCGTCGAGCCATGCCGGGAGGTGCACGGCGCCCGGGACGACGACCGAGGGCGGCGTCGGTATCAGCCGTTCCACGACCCGGTCAGGACGGCGTGGCCGGTTCCTGCTTCGCCAGCCACCGCAAGCGGGCGGCGCGGGCGTCCCAGGAGTAGACGACCACGGTCCGGGCGAACCGGTCGTGCCAGGCCCGGCGATCCCGGTTCAGGAGGATGCCGAGGAACCCGAGCCCGAAGAACAGGAAGCTGAACGGCAACGTCACCGTGCGGACCACCGCCTGGCGGCCGGTGATCGCGCCACCCTCGACCTCGACCACCCGGATCCCGAGGAGTGCCATCCCGACGGTCTTGCCGCTGAGCGACCACTGGTAGGCGAAGTAGACGAACTCCCACACCACGAGGGCGAACAGGGTGAGGAGCGACGTGACCCGCCCGTGGGTCAGGTCGACCGTTCTCCCGGTCACCAGCTGGATGGCGAACGTGACGGCCGCCACCGAGAGGGTGAAGATCCCCCACGACGCCCCCACGTCTGCGGCGAAGGCCACCAGCCGGGTCACCGCACCGGCGTAGTTCCCCTGGCGGCCGACGACCGGCGGCGCAGTCACCTCGGACCGTGACGTCACGGGGTCCTCCCGGCAGGGAGTGTCGGACGGTCGACCGCCTCCAGCGCGGCGACGAGCCCCGGTGGGCCCACCGGCAGGTCGTCCGGGTTCCTCCGCAGGATCCGGTTGACCCAGCGGGCGACGAAGTCGTCGAGACCGACGCCCTGTGCCCGCACCAGGTCGAGTGCCTCGGACGCCACGCCGCTTGTCGAGCGGGCGATGATCGTGCCGAGCTCGGTCTGCTCGACCAGGGAGTCGATGTCGACCTGCTGGATCACCTTCTCCACGTCGACCCGGTCGATGATCCCCTGGACGTCGACGCGCTCGATGATCTGCTCGACGTCCACCCGGCCGACGATCCGGTCCACGTCGACCCGCTCGACGATCTTCTCGACGTCCACGCGGTCGATCAGCGCGTCCACGTCGACCTTCGACACGATGGCGTCGACGTCGACGTTGGCGAGCAGCGCGTCCATGTCGACCTTCGAGACGACGGCGTTGATGTCGATGGCCTCGACGACGAGGCCGACGACCCGCTCGGCGATCGCCTCGACGAGCTGCTCCATCCGGCCGGACCCCGGCAGCGGGCTCAACCCCGGACCCGCGGCGTCGTCGATCTCATCCCCACAGCTTCGCATCGGGCGCGGCCCGGGTCGGGGACTGCGCCACCCCGCCGGTCCGGTCGGTGGGTCAGGCGGAGGCGGCGGAGGCCTTCAGGATCTCGAGGGCCTTGTCGGCGTGCAGGTTCATCCGCACCTCGCTCCGGACGACGCCGAGGACCCGCCGATCGGTACCGATGACGAACGTGACCCGTTTCGTCGGCGTCAGCACGGTGAACCTCCGACGGACCCCGAACTGCGTGGCGACCGCACCGTCGGGGTCCGACAGCAGTGGGTAGTCGAACTCGTGCTTGTCGGAGAACCGCTTCTGCTTCTCGACGTCGTCCGCGCTGATACCCACCCGCTGGGCGCCGGCGGCCTCGAATTCGGCCTTCATGTCCCGGAAGTGACAGCTCTCGGCAGTGCATCCCGGCGTCATGGCCGCCGGATA
The DNA here is from genome assembly GCA_035534835.1 of Acidimicrobiales bacterium. GTDB lineage: Bacteria > Actinomycetota > Acidimicrobiia > Acidimicrobiales > RAAP-2 > Bog-756. The sequence continues at coordinate 14,992 of DATLRE010000193.1, read as the reverse complement.
GAAGAAGAGGACCACCGGACCGGTCGCCGTCAGCTCGCTCAGGCGGCGCGGCACCCCGTCCTCGTCCGCGAGCTCGAAGTCGGGTGCCAGATCGCCGGTGTCCATGCCGAGAGGCTAGCGAGGCCGTCCGGGACGTGCCCCGGATCGCGTCCGGGCCGGGCGGCAGATCGCGTGGGACCGGCCCGGCCACCTCTAGGATGGGCCCCGGACCGCATGCCCGGGACCCCGTTCGGGTCCGACGTGGTCCCGATCCCACCTCGACCACACCCGGCACCGGCACTCGGGACCCCTGGTCGGGACACACCCCCACCAGCACACCCCGACGGGAACCCGCGCCATGACGTTCGCCATCGAAGTCGACAACCTCCAGAAGACCTTCAAGGGCAAGCGCGAGGTCCGCGCGCTCGACGGTGTCACTTTCGCCGTACCCGAGGGCACCGTCTTCGGGCTGCTCGGGCCCAACGGGTCGGGCAAGACGACGGCCGTCCGGGTGCTCACGACCATCCTGCGGGCAGACGGCGGTTCGGCCCGCGTTCTCGGCCACGACGTCCAGAAGCAGGCCGCCCTGGTGCGCACCCTGATCGGTCTCGCCGGACAGTACGCCGCTGTCGACGAGAACCTCACCGGCCGGGAGAACCTCCAGATGGTGGGCAACCTCAACCACCTACCCCGGGCGTTCGTGGCCAGACGGGCCGTCGAGTTGCTCCACCAGTTCAACCTGAGCGCCGCGGGTGACCGACCGCTCAAGACCTACTCGGGCGGCATGCGGCGACGCCTCGACCTGGCCGCCGCCCTCGTCGCCCGCCCGACGGTGCTGTTCCTGGACGAGCCCACCACCGGTCTCGACCCCCAGAGCCGCAACGACCTGTGGGAGGTCATCGAGCACCTGGTCGGCAGCGGCACCACCGTGCTGCTGACCACCCAGTACCTGGAGGAGGCCGACCGGCTGGCCAGCCAGCTCGCGGTGATCGACCGCGGACGGGTCATCGCCGAGGGCACGCCGGCGTCGATGAAGGCCGACCTCGGTGCCACGGTCCTCGAGGTCGGGCTGGCCTCGATCGAGGACGCCCGGCGCACCGGTGCCATCCTCGACAGCCTCGGCCCCCACGCGGCGATGGTCACCGGCACCCTCGTCGAGGTGACCGTCGACAACGGTCCCCAGGCGGCCATGATCGGCCTGCGGGCCCTCGACGCCGACGGGATCACACCGCAGACGTTCAACCTGCGCGAGCCCAGCCTCGACGACGTGTTCCTGTCGCTGACCGGGCACCGGACCGAAGCGCCCACGGCCGACGGGGAAGGGGACGGGTCACCGAGACGGCGCCGGAGGAGGCGTCGGGTGAAGCAGCTCGAAGAGGCGCTCCCCGTGGCGTCGGGGGAACTCGCATGACCACCGCCGTCGTCGCACCGACCGTCTCCGGCGCACCGGCGTCGACCGGGCCCATGAGCAGCCTCCGCTGGCTGGCCTCGGACACCGTCACCCTCACCCGTCGCAACCTGCTGGCCGTCACCCGGATCCCCGAGGCGCTGTTCTTCTCGACGGTGCAGCCGATCATGTTCGTGCTGCTGTTCCGCTACGTCTTCGGCGGGGCGATCCACCCCGCTGGCACCAGTTACGTCAATTACCTCCTGCCCGGCATCTTCGTGCAGACGGTGGCCTTCGGGTCGGTGAGCACCAGCATCGGCCTGGCCGAGGACCTGCAGAAGGGCATCATCGAACGGTTCCGGGCGTTGCCGATGTCACGCGGGGCGGTGCTGCTCGGGCGGACCACCGCCGACCTGATCCGCAACATCTTCGTCATCGTCGTCATGACCGTCGTCGGGCTGCTGGTCGGGTTCCGCCCCTCCACCGGCGCCCTCTCGTACCTGGCCGGCGTGCTCCTGATCCTCTTCTTCGCCTACGCCCTGTCGTGGGGATTCGCCATCGTCGGCCTGTCCGCCCCCAACAGCGAGACCGCCCAGGTCATGTCGTTCCCGCTGGTCTTCCCCCTCACCTTCATCTCGGCCGCCTTCGTCCCGCTGGGCTCGATGCCGAGCTGGCTGCAGGGGTTCGCCACCTACCAGCCCGTCAGCGTGACCGTCAGCGCCTGCCGGTCCCTGATGGTGGGCCCGGCCTCGACGGGCACGGGGCGGAGCACGGCGTTCTGGGTGGTCCAGTCCCTCCTGTGGACGGCAGGCCTGCTGATCGTCTTCATCCCGCTGGCCATCCGCAAGTACCGCACCCGGACCTGACGCCCCTGCCGGCGACGCGGGCCGGCGCCGGCAGGAATTCGCACCGGCCCGGACGGGGCAGAATGGGGGAATGGCACACTCCCCCACCGCCCCCGACTCCTTCGGCGCCCGTGGCAGCCTGCAGGTCGGTGACGCCACCTACGAGGTCTTCCGCATCACGGCACTCGCCGACCGCTTCGACGTGGCCCGCCTGCCGTATTCGATCAAGGTCATCCTCGAGAACCTGCTGCGCCACGAGGACGGGGTCGCCGTCACCGCGGCAGACATCGAGGCCGTGGCCGGCTGGGGCGTCAATCCCGGTCGCCACGGTGTAGGGGGAACGGACGCCGCCGAGATCGCCCTCACCCCCGAGCGGGTCCTCATGCAGGACTTCACCGGCGTGCCCGGCGTGGTCGACCTGGCCGCCATGCGCGACGCTCTGGGCGCCCTGGGCGGCGACCCGGCCAAGGTGAACCCCCTGGTACCGGTCGAGCTGGTCGTCGACCACTCGGTGATCGCCGAGGCGTCCGGGACGCCGACCGCCTACGACGAGAACGTCGACATCGAGTACCAGCGGAACATCGAGCGCTACCAGCTGCTGCGCTGGGCCCAGCAGGCCTTCGACGGCTTCCGGGTGGTGCCTCCGGGAATGGGCATCTGCCATCAGGTCAACCTCGAGTACCTGTCGCGGGTGGTCTTCGCCACCGAGGACGGCCGGGCCTACTGCGACACGCTGGTCGGCACCGACTCCCACACCACCATGGTCAACGGGCTCGGTGTCCTCGGCTGGGGGGTCGGCGGGATCGAGGCGGAGGCGGCCATGCTCGGCCAGCCCCTCTCCATGCTGCTCCCCCCGGTCGTGGGCTTCCGGCTGACGGGCGAGCAGCCGGCGGGCACCACGGCCACCGACCTCGTGCTCACGATCACCAACGTCCTGCGCTCCCACGGCGTGGTGGGCAAGTTCGTCGAGTTCTTCGGCCCCGGCGTGGCGACGGTGCCGCTGGCCAACCGGGCCACCATCGGCAACATGTCCCCCGAGTACGGCGCCACGTGCGCCATGTTCCCCATCGACGACGTGACCCTCGACTACCTGCGCTTCTCCGGACGCGACGAGGCCCACGTCGACCTGGTCGAGGCCTATGCCCGCGCCCAGGGCATGTTCCACGACCCGGAGGGGCCCGAGCCGGTCTTCTCCGAGGTGATCGAGCTCGACCTGTCCACCGTGGTTCCGAGCATCGCCGGTCCCGCCCGCCCGCAGGACCTGGTCCGCCTGGACGAGGCCGCGACGAGCTTCCGCACGTCGCTCGGCCGCGACGCTCGGGGCCACGCTGCGGTCCTGGGTGCCGGCCGTACCGAGGAGATCCGGGACGGGCACGTCGTGGTGGCGGCCATCACGTCGTGCACCAACACCTCGAACCCCCAGGTCATGGTGGCCGCCGGCCTCGTGGCCCGCAACGCCGTGGCCCGGGGCCTGACGGCGAAGCCGTGGGTCAAGACCACATTGGCCCCCGGGTCCCGGGTGGTCATGGACTACCTGGACCGGGCCGGCCTCACCGAGCCCCTGGCTGGGATCGGCTTCGACCTCGTCGGCTACGGCTGCACGACCTGCATCGGCAACTCGGGACCGCTCCTGCCCGGCGTGTCCGAGGCGGTCCAGGAGGGCGACCTGTCCGCGGCGGCCGTCCTGTCGGGCAACCGGAACTTCGAGGGCCGCATCCACCCGGACGTGCGGATGAACTACCTCGCCTCTCCTCCCCTGGTCGTGGCCTACGCCCTGGCCGGCAGCATGGACGTCGACCTCACGACCGAGCCCGTCGGGGTCGACCCCGACGGCAGGCCCGTGCACCTGGCCGACCTGTGGCCGACACCGGCGGAGGTGACCGAGGCGATCCGAACCTCACTCACGTCGGACATGTTCCGCCAGCGCTATGGCTCGGTGTTCGCGGGTGACGAGCGGTGGCAGGCCGTCGAGGCGGCCACCGGGCACACATTCTCGTGGGACACGTCGTCCACCTACGTCCTCCGGCCCACCTTCCTCGAGGGACTGGCCATGACCCCTGCCCCGGTGACCGACGTGGTCGGGGCCCGGGTGCTGGCCAAGCTGGGGGACAGCGTCACCACCGACCACATCTCGCCCGCGGGGAACATCAACCCGACCACGCCTGCCGGCCGGTACCTGGCCGACCACGGGGTGGCCCGGGTCGACTTCAATTCCTACGGTGCCCGTCGCGGCAACCACGAGGTGATGGTCCGCGGCACGTTCGCCAACGTCCGGCTGCGCAACCAGCTCGCACCGGGCACCGAGGGCGGGATCACCGTGCACCTTCCCGACGGCGGGCAGACCACGATCTTCGAGGCCTCCGAGCGCTACGCGGCCGAGGGCGTCCCGCTCGTCGTCCTGGCCGGCAAGGAGTACGGGTCCGGCTCGTCCCGCGACTGGGCGGCCAAGGGCACCTCGCTGTTGGGGATCCGTGCCGTGCTGGCAGAGTCGTTCGAGCGGATCCACCGGTCCAACCTCATCGGGATGGGCGTGCTGCCCCTCCAGTACGCGGACGGCGAGAGCGCCGAGACGCTGGGCCTCTCCGGTCACGAGGTGTTCTCGGTGACTGGTCTCGACTCCCTGAACGACGGGGTGAGCCCGAAGACCGTGCGGGTCACGGCCACCGAGGGCGACCGCACGTCGCAGTTCGAGGTCCGCCTGCGGATCGACACCCCGATGGAGGCCCAGTACTACCGGCACGGCGGGATCCTTCCGTACATGCTGCGCCAGATGGCGGGCTGACCGCGGCGGACCGCGGCGCGGCGCGGCGGATCCGGATGCACCTGGATGGGTGCCGACGGGCGGGACGTGGATGGTCGCCTGGGACGCCCGGTCTCAGTCGAGCAGTCCGTCGAGGTCGCGCACCGACTCGATCACCGTGACCCGCGGGTCCGTGTCCGGCGCCGGACGGCCGCCGGCGATCCAGTAGGCGGTCATCCCGCAGGCCACCGCGCCCTCCACGTCGCGCTCCCAGCTGTCGCCCACCATGACCGATCCTTCCGGAACCGCCCCCAACCGCTCGAGGACGAGGTCGAACACCTCCCGGGACGGTTTGCCGGCACCGACCTCACCGGACACGACGACCGTGTCGAAGGCGGACGCCAGCCCGGCCTGATCGAGCTTGAGCCGCTGCAGGTCGGACGACCCGTTGGTCAGCAGGCCGATCGGGTACCGGCCGTGGACCCGGACAAGTGCCTCCTCCATCCCGTCGATGTTCGGGTGACCCCGGCGCTGTGCCGCCTCGAACACCTCAGCGGCCCGTGTGGACAGCTCGCGGTCCTCCGCGCCGAATCGGGCGGCGACCGCCGCCCACGCCTCCCGGCGGTACGTCGGCGCCCAGGCACGGAGCCCGGCCAGGGAGCCGTGGTTGCCCTCGAACGTCGACCACAGCCCCTCCCAGGAGGCGAGGCCGAGCTCCGTGCACCGGGGATGGTCGTCGCCCCGCCGCCACACGGAACGGATCGCCTCGAGGGCGTCCGCCTCGGAGGCGACCGGATCGACCCCGGCGAACACCGAGATCGCCTCACGGAGCGAGGCCATGGCGAATGCCTCCTCGACGATCAGGGTGTCGTCGAGGTCGAAGATCACCGCACGCCGGGACACGGTGTGGGATGGTACCAATGCGGCCTCGGGGCGACTGCGGCGGCCCGCCGGCCGGCCCGGGACGAGCCACGGGGCAAGCCAGCCATGTCCGGCATGGGACCTTTTCCCCTGTTCCGTGCGGACGGAGATCTGCAAGGCTCCTCAGGAAGGAGGTGGCGATGGAATCCATCCGTCCACTCGGAGGGGGTCCGTATCCGTGGTACCGGTCACACGGGCGCGGCGCGCTGGTGATGGCGGTCCTGCTGTTCGCCGCCGTGACCGGCCTCTACATCATCGACTTCGGCACCGGTCAGTCCGTCGACATCTTCTTCGTGCTCCCGATCGCCCTGCTGGCGATGTCGTTCGGCCTCCGAGGAGGCCTGATCGGGGCCGCCGTCGGATTCGCCCTGTTCGCCGGGGTGCAGCTCGCCTTCGGAAGCGACGAGATCAGCGTCATGAGGTGGGTCACCCGCGGGACGGGACTATTCCTGCTGGGCTTCCTCCTCGGACACGCGACCGACCAGATCGAGGCGGCCCAGCGTCGGACGATCGCCGACCTCGAGGAGCGACAGGCCCTGGCCGAGCGGGCACGGCGCCAGGCCGAGGCACTCGAGATCAGTGACTCCATCCTGCAACACCTCGCCGTCGCCAAGTGGATGATCGAGGTCGGCAACGACGACGAGGCAATCACGATCCTGACGGCGACCATCGCGACGGGCGAGGCGATGGTCGCCGACCTCCTCCCGATCCGCACCGGCGACCATTCGGCATCCGATGGCGAGCTCCGGGTCTCCGACTCGACCGGCTGACCGTCGCTCCACCCGTCGGGTCCGCCCTCAGGCCTCCGTCGTCCGGCGGATCCGCCGGATCACCTCGTCGACCACCTCGCTGGTGGAGGCGCCCCCTCCGAGGTCGAACGTGCGGATCCCGTCGGCGGCCGCCCCGAGTGTCGCCTCACGGATGGCCAGGGCGGCGGTGGCGACACCGCCGTCTCCGGTCCCCGCCGCGTGGTCGAGCACCGCTGCGCATGCCAGCAGCATGGCCATCGGATTGGCGACGTTCTTTCCCTCGAGCGACGGTGCGGTGCCGTGCGGCGCCTCGGCCATCGCCACCGTTGGGCGGAGATCGTCGTCGAGCGCCAGGAGCACCGACTCGGCCCCGGCGATGGAGCCGAACATGGCCAGCACCAGGTCGGACAGGCAGTCGCCGTCCCGGTTGAGTGCTGGGATGACGAGGGACTGGTCGTCGGCCTCGGTCAGCAGGCCGGCGTATGCGGCGTCGATCAGCATCGGCCGGTACGGCACGTCGGGGTGGCGCGCGGCGGCGGCGTCCATCTCCTCCTTGAGCATCCCCTCGTACACGGTCGACACCGTCCACTTGGGCCCGCCGAAGACGCATGCCCCCAGATGGGCCGCCGTCATGAACGAGTACTCGGCCACCGAGCGGCAGACGGACCGGTCGATCCGTTCGGTCCGCCACGCCTGCTCGTCCCGCCCGCCGACGGTGCCCGTCCGTCCCTCCTCGGCGCCGTAGGCGTCGCCGACGGCCATCCGGACCACCACGATCGGATGCACGACGGGAGCGGGTGGGACCACGCCGGGGATGCGTCGGCCCGTCCGCACGATCACGGACCCACCCACGCCCTCGCGCAGGATGCGGTTGGGGGAACCGACGTCACCGGTCTGCGGCGGCGTGATGGTCGCCGCCTTCAATCCGAGACCCACCGCCACCATCGCCTCGGCGGCCTCGGCCACCACGGCGTTGGAGGTCCTCCGGCGGTTGCCGAGCGACAGGTCGAACCGCACCAGGTCCACCGGGACACCGATGACGGAGGGGTCGAGGACCCGGAGCGCCTCGTCGAGCAGCTCCTGACCCGTCTCGTCACCCTCACAGACCACGAGTTCCGTGCGATCGGCCATGGCTCAAAGCGTCCCACGTCTGCCGGGTGACAACCAATCACGCGGGGCCGATGGCGTCGGTCCGCTGGGAGCCGCGACGCTCCGGCGCCACGACACCGACGGGTCACGGTGCTACTGCGTCACGGTGCTACTGCGTCACCGCGCTACGACGCCAGCGGCAGGACGAATCCGGCGATCACGACGAAGTGGAGCACCGCCCCCACGATGGTGCACGCGTGAAACACCTCGTGATAGCCGAACACCCCGGGCACCGGGTTCGGCTTCTTGAGGGCGTAGACCGCCGCCCCGGCCGAGTAGGCCAGCCCTCCGGCCAGCAGGAGCACGAAGCCGGTCGGCCCGAGCGCCCGCTCCAGCTGGGGCAGCACGGCCACGGCGGCCCATCCGACCACGACGTAGGGCAGCGCGATGACCCACTTGGGGGCATCCAGCCAGACCTGCCTCAGGGTGATCCCGACGACCGCACCGACCCAGACCACCACGAGGACCGTGGTCCGGGCCCACCCGGTCAGAGCGATGCCGGCGACTGCGGTGTAGGACCCGGCGATGGCGATGAAGATCGTCGAATGGTCGGCCCGGCGCATCCGGCGCCGGCCGACGGGTCCCCAGGTGTGCCGGTGGAACAGCGCACTCACGCCGAACAGCAGGGCGATCGAGCAGGCGTAGATCAGGCAGACCGTCTTCGAGGATGCAGTGGGTGCCGCCCACACCAGTGCCGCGCCGGACACGAGCGACACGAAGAAGGCGATCTGGTGGAGGACGCCGCGCAGCTTCGGCTTGACCGGACCGTCGGAGTCCTCGTCCGCGTCGACCCCGTCCGGGAGCTCACCCGCGGACACGGTCATGCCCCCGCACCGTGCCCGTCGGCAGCGAGCGACCGTTCGACGAAGCGCCGGAGGATCCGACGACCCACACCCGATACCCGCGCCACGTCGGCCGCGCCCAGGAGGACCCCGTCGGGCAGGAGCGGTCGCCACGCCGCTGCCAGTTCCTCGTCGACCTCGACGTGGAATTGCAGCCCGTAGGCGCGGTCGCCGGATCGAAAGGCCTGATGGGGGAAGGCGCGGGTGGCGGCGAGATGGACGGCGCCGTCGGGCAGGGAGAACGTGTCCCGGTGCCAGTGGACGCACGGCACCGACGTGCCCGACAGCCCGTTGTACTCGGGGCCGAGGACCGGATCCCTCCGCCCGTCGGCGGTGAGCTCCACCCGGCCGGGGCCGACCTCCTCGACGGGTCCGCTGGTGACGTCCGCGCCCAGGGCTGCGGCCAGCTGCTGCGCGCCCAGACACACGCCCAGTGTCGGGAGACCGGCGTCGACCGACTGTCGGATCAGCTCGCGTTCGGGGGCGAGCCACGGGTGCCCGTCGAGGTCGTGGACACCCATGGGCCCGCCCATGATGACCAGGCCGTCCAGTTCGGTGACCGGAGGGGGCGCCTCGCCCCGGTCGAGGCGGACCACCGTCATGGCGACCCCGGCGTCGGCCAGCACACGGGCGATCGACCCGGGGCCCTCGTGCGCCACGTGCTGGAGGACCGCCCACGTGCGGCCCGACGGCGCAGGGGCCGCAGGGGCCACTAGGCCGTGTCCACCACGTGGAAGGCCTCGGCGAGGCGACCTTCGGGCAGTCCGGCGGCCAGCGCGGTGCCGCCCATCCACCCGCGCAGCAGTTCGTCCAGGTGCTCCCCGTCCCCGACCTGGCTGACGTGGGACCTCAGCGCGGCGAGCTTCCTGTCGTAGACGTCCGTGGCGTCCACCACCCGGTTCGCCCGCTCGGTGGCCATGATCCACAGCTCGGGAACGGTGTGCTCGACGAGGCCCTCCTCGAGGAGCTCCGGAAAGGCGAACGGATTGCGGGCGTCGGGGTAGACGGCGCACGCCGCGGCCTCGCCCGTCGCCAGGTGGTCCGGGTGGCTGGCGTAGATGCGGGACCAGTTTCGTTCCGGCGACTGGGCGACCACGCGGTCGGGGCGGACCCGACGGATCACGCGGGAGATGGCGGCCCGCAGCTCGAGGCTCGGCGTCACCCGCCCGTCGGGGAATCCGAGGAAGGTCACGTCGGTCACCCCGACGGTCCGCGCGGCCACCAGCTGCTCCTCCCGACGGATGGCGGCCATCTGGGGACGGGTGATCGAGTGGTCGGACCCGCCGGCGTCGCCGTCGGTGGCGATGCAGTAGGAGACGTCGATCCCCCGTCCGGTCCACGTGGCCACCGAGCCGGCGGCCCCGAAGTCGACGTCGTCCGGGTGGGCCGTGACGACCAGGATGCGCCCGACGTCGTCGGAACCATCGTCGACGGTGATGGGCTCGGCGGGGACGGACACGATGGCTCCTCGTGGTCCCCGGTGACCGGAGGTCGCCGGGATCGGGGGGACGTTCGGGCGTGGGGCGTTCGGGCGGCGACCGCCCGCAGCCCCTTGTCTACCGGGTCAGGCCTTCTCGGGCGTCCAGGCGGCGAGGTCGGCGAGCCGGGGGTCGTTCGAGAACATCTCGACGATCGGCATCCGCACGCCGATGCGGGTCTGGATGCGCTCGATCTCGAGGACCTGGTTCCACTGGACCAACGAGACGACCAGGCCGGCCGATCCCGCGCGGGCGGTGCGGCCCGAGCGGTGGAGGTAGGCCTTGTGGTCCTCCGGAGGATCGAAGTGGACGACGACGTCGACCGCGTCGATGTGGAGGCCGCGAGCGGCCACGTCGGTGGCCACCAGCACGTGGAGCTTTCCTTCGGTGAAGTCCTTGAGCGTGCGTTCCCGGTTGGCCTGGCGCAGGTCACCGTGGATGGCGCCGGCCTTCACACCCTCCTTGCCCAGTTGCTCCACGAGGCGGTCCGCTCCGTGCTTGGTGCGAACGAACACGAGTGCTTTGTCCACGCTCCGGCAGACGGCCGCACACACCTTCACGCGGTCCATCTGGTGCACCTCGAGGAACCGGTGCTCCATGGCTTCGACCGTGGTCGTCGCGGAAGCCACCTCGTGCAGTACCGGATCGGTCAGGTAGCGGCTGACCAGGCGGTCGACGGCGCCGTCGAGCGTGGCGGAGAACAGCAGCGTCTGGTGCTCGCGCTCGAGCCGGCGCAGCACCCACTCGACCTGGGGCATGAAGCCCATGTCGGCCATGCGGTCGGCCTCGTCCAGCACCAGCGTCTCGATGTCGGCGACGGACAGCTCGCCCCGGTCCCCCAGGTCGATGAGCCGACCCGGTGTAGCGATGATCACGTCCACGCCCCGGCGCAGCTTCTTGATCTGGCGCTCGATGTCGGCACCGCCGTAGACGGCGACGACGCGGATCCCGGCCGCCTCGGCGAGGGGCTCGAACACCTCGCTGACCTGTACGGCGAGCTCTCGGGTGGGGACGAGCACGAGGGCCCGCGGCCGTCCGGGCTCCGTCGCAGGTCGCTCCATCGTGCGCTGCAGAAGCGGCACACCGAAGGCGAGGGTCTTGCCGGAGCCGGTCTTGGCCTTGCCGCACACGTCACGGCCGGCGAGGGCATCGACGACGGTCATCGCCTGGATGGCGAACGGGGCGTGGATGCCCTGCTCCTCGAGTGCGTCGCATATCGCCGCGTTCACGCCCAGCTCGGCGAACGACGGCTGCTCCTCGAGTGCGTCGGGGTCGCTGGCCCGGGTTGCGTCGACGGCGCGATCCGTGGGATCGGTCAGGGTGGTCATGGGGTTCAGAAGCTCTCTCTCATCGTTCAGCGACGGCCGTGGCCGACCGTCAGCGCCGTGCGAGTCACGGTCGCGTGCGGGCCCGCCTCGGGCCATCGTCCGGGCCGGTGTGGACGGCCGGGAGAACAGGATGAGGAAGACCCCGGTGGCGGACGATCGTCCACCACGGCACCCAGTGTACCGGTGAACCACCTGGTGGCCGGGTCAACGGGTGCTCCCGTGCCCCGGGAGACCCCCGGGCGGGCATCCTCCGGCCCCGGAGGGCATACCTTCCGTCGGTGAGCGGAACGTTCGCCAGATCGCCCCTCGACCCGGACCCGGTCCGGGGGGCCGGTCCCCGCTGGCGGTCGTTCCGGCTCAGGTGGCAGACGGCTCCCGGTACACCTCGGCGCCCGCTTCACGGAACTCGGCAGACTTCTCCTTCATCCCGATCTCGACCGCGACGGAGAGTTCCATGCCCTTCTGCTCGGCGTAGTCCCGCACGTCCTGGCTGATGCGCATGGAGCAGAACTTCGGGCCGCACATCGAGCAGAAGTGGGCCGTCTTGGCCGGTGCGGCCGGAAGGGTCTCGTCGTGGTACGAGCGGGCCGTCCCCGGGTCCATAGCCAGGTTGAACTGGTCCTCCCAGCGGAACTCGAACCGGGCCTTGGACAGCGCATCGTCCCACTCCTGGGCACCGGGGTGCCCCTTGGCCAGGTCGGCGGCATGGGCGGCGATCTTGTAGGCGATCATCCCCTGCTTCACGTCCTCGAGGTTCGGAAGTCCGAGGTGCTCCTTCGGGGTCACGTAGCAGAGCATCGCGGTGCCGGCCATGCCGATCACTGCAGCGCCGATGGCCGAAGTGATGTGGTCATAGCCGGGGGCGACGTCGATGGTGAGCGGGCCGAGTGTGTAGAACGGCGCCTCGTGGCACACCTCCTTCTGGAGGGTGACGTTCTCCACGATCTTGTGGAGCGGCACGTGGCCGGGACCCTCGATCATGACCTGCACGTCGTGACGCCAGGCGATCTCGGTGAGCTCCCCGAGCGTCGACAGTTCGGCGAACTGGGCCTCGTCGTTGGCATCGGCGATAGAACCGGGGCGGAGGCCGTCACCCAGCGAGAAGGCAACGTCGTAGGCGGCCATGATCTCGCAGATCTCCTCGAAACGGCTGTACAGGAAGTTCTCCTGGTGGTGGGCCAGGCACCATGCGGCCATGATCGAGCCGCCCCGGCTCACGATGCCGGTCATGCGCTTCGCTGTCATCGGGACGTAGCGGAGCAGGACCCCGGCGTGGATCGTGAAGTAGTCGACGCCCTGTTCGGCCTGCTCGATGAGCGTGTCCCGGTAGAGGTCCCAGGTCAGTTCTTCGGGGGTGCCGTCGACCTTCTCGAGGGCCTGGTAGATGGGCACCGTCCCGATCGGAACCGGCGAATTCCGCAGGATCCACTCCCGGGTGGTGTGGATGTCGGGTCCGGTGGACAGGTCCATGACCGTGTCGGCGCCCCAGCGGGTGGCCCAGGTGAGCTTCTGGACCTCCTCGTCGATGGACGAGGACACGGCCGAGTTGCCGATGTTGGCGTTGACCTTCACCAGGAACTTGGAGCCGATCACCATCGGCTCGGACTCGGGGTGGTTGACGTTGGCGGGCAGGATCGCCCGGCCGGCGGCGATCTCGTCCCGCACCACTTCGACCGCCACACCCTCTCGGGTGGCCACGAAGGCCATCTCGGGCGTGATCTCGCCCCTACGGGCGTAATGGAGCTGGGTGACCGGGGTTCCGGTCGAGCGCAGGGGACGCCGGCCGTCGAACGGGAACGCTGCGGACCCGCCCCCGTCCCGGCGCACCGCGGCCCGGCCGTCGTCCCGCCGGTTGACCGGCCGTCCCTCGTATTCGGCCACGTCGCCACGCGAGGTGATCCACGGTCTGCGGAGGGTGGGCAGTCCGGCGGTCGGCACCGATCCGGGCCCCGACGTGTCGTAGAGGCGCACCGGCGGGTTGGGGGTGGAGCCGCTGCGGGCAGGAGAGTCGGAGAGGGCGACCTCGAGGAAGGGGACTCGGACCCCCTGGGGACCGTCGACGTAGACCTTGGACCGGTTGTGGGCCGAAGCGGCGGCCGGGGTCCCGGGAGCGGTGGGATCGGTGGGAGTTGGGAAGTCGGTCATGGTGGTCGTCCCTTCGAACGGTTCGCTGTCTGAGTCTCGCACGGGACCCGCACCGGTGGGAGCGGGGACCGGTATCCAGTCGTCGTTGTGCCGCACGCCCGTTCCATCCGGCAGGGCGACCCCGTGCCCGCACCCGCTGCACCTACGGCCTGCGCCGACCCGATGCCACCGGCGAGCCGGGCGGGCCCGGACCCCCGTAGAGTGCTCGCAGACGCGCCGGCACACCGAAAGGATCCACCATGGGAAAGCTCGCCGCAGGGGACACGGCCCCCCAATTCACCCTTCTCGACCAGGACGGCGAGCCGGTCTCGCTGAAGGACTTCACCGGCCGTCAGGTGGTCGTGTACTTCTACCCGAAGGACGACACCCCCGGCTGCACCAAGGAGGCGTGCCAGTTCAACGACAACCTCGCCGCCTTCAACAGGGCCAAGGTGCCGATCCTCGGCATCTCGGCGGACTCCGCGGAGAAGCACCGGAAGTTCCGGGAGAAGTACGGCCTCAAGATCACCCTGCTCACCGATGCCGATCACTCCGTGGGCGAGGCCTACGGTGCCTGGGGCGAGAAGACCATGTACGGCAAGAAGACGATCGGCGTCATCCGCTCGACGTTCCTGGTCGCGCCGGATGGTTCCATCGCCCGGCCGTGGTACCACGTCAAGGCCGATGGTCACGCCGCCAAGGTGCTGGAGGAAGTGCAGGGCTGACCCCGGGGTTCATCCACCTGATGGATCCCGCTCGGCCACGGCAACCAGGCGCGCCACGCCCGGGGGCGTCGAACGGCTGATGCTCCGTCGGAGGATCAGCGCCCACATTCGGGCGAGGGTGCCGTCGATCGAGACCTCCACGGTCACGTCGGTCCTGCCGTCCGTCCTCACCCTGGTCAGGTGGCGGATCCTCAATCGCCCCCCGGGCACCGCCGAGACGGTCGTGAACCCGAATCCGCACTCGAGGCTCTCGACGACGAACGTCGACTTCGGTCCGCGCCGTGGCTTGAGTTCCCCGGTCATCCCCGCGACGAATGGGCCGTCGAGCCGGATCCAGGCGAGCGCCTCGTCCCACTCCGGCCACGACTCCATGTCGGCCCACCGGGCGAAGATGGCCTCGGGCGGAGCGGTCGAAACGGCTGTCGCCGCGCACAGGATGGCCACAGGTCCCCGCTGTCACACCCCCGTGGAAGTCTCGTCCCATGGCGCTCGCCACCCGTTCCGAAGCACTCTTCGACGCACTGCCCGATGCGCTGCCCGACGCGCTGCCGTCCACTGGTTCCACCGGGCGTGGCGCCGGGCGTTCCGCAGGTTCGACCGGGCGTGCCACTCAGCGTGCCGCCGGTTCGGCCGGACGTGCCGCTCAGCGGTCCGCCGGTTCGACCGGGCGTACGACTCAGCGTGGCGCCGGTTCTGCCGGTTCTGCTCCCACCCCGGTGCCCGGT
>DATLRE010000192.1:0-3138 GCA_035534835.1 Acidimicrobiales bacterium | reverse complement strand
GCTGTCGCCGTAGACCTGCTCGCCGTGGCGGAGGATCCCCCCGACGAGCAGCGGACCGTCCTGCATTGTGCTCAGCATGGTGCTCCCTCCCGTGCCACCCGGTACGGGCGACCTCCGAGTGTACCGAGTGGGCCCCGGTCGAGGCCGGTCCGGGCCGCCCGGGCGGGTGACCGGGCGGTTCCGATGGACAGGTGACAACTTCACTTGTAACGTCACGCTATGTAGTTGTATTACCACTTCGCGTGATTCCGGAACCGAGGAGGGCGAGGGGCATGTTCCTGTCACTGAAGACCGTCATGGTGACGTCGATCGCCGTGGGCGGCCTGGCGGCCGGGGTGGCCGGCGCGGCGGCTCCCCCCGGGAACGACGTCGTCCAGCGGGTCACGGCGGCGACCGAGGAGCAGGGGCTCCACGCCTCCGGGGTCGGAGGCCACACCCTTGTGCGACGTCCGAACCGATGGTTCACTGGTGGCTCCGGCGTGCAGCCGGTCGCCGTCTGTCGGTGCGACACCGCCCCCGGCACCCTCTGAGCCCGTCGCTCACCTCCGTCCTCCGACTCCCCCGAGGAGCACCCGTGGGCAAGCTGGTGGGTCTCGCCGTCCTGATCGTCTTCCTCCTGGCCCTGGGCGCAGCCGTCGTGGCCGGCGCCGTCGTCGGCGGGGCCGGCGGCGGGGTCTCCCCGGCTTCCGCCACCTCTCCCGCCGGCGGACCGCCGGGCGCACGCCAACCGGCTCTGCCGCCGGGCTGGGCCGCCATGGACCAGTCCGCCGCGGCCACCTGCCCGGGGCTGTCGTGGTCCGTGCTCGCCGCCATCGGCGCCGTCGAGTCGGACAGCGGACGCTCCACGGCACCCGGGGTCGCCTCGGGCGCCAATACGGCCGGGGCGGAGGGGCCGATGCAGTTCGAGCCGTCGACCTTCGCCGCCTACGCCACGATCGGGCCGGGGGGCGCCACACCAGCCAGTCCGTACGACCCGGTCGATGCCGTCTCGACTGCGGCCACCCTGCTGTGCGCCGACGGTGGCGGGTCGTCGACGGGCCTGCGAGCCGCCGTCTTCGCCTACAACCACTCGGCCACCTACGTCGACACGGTCCTCACCCTCTCGCTCGCCTTCGCCGACGATCCCACGGTGGACGGCGCCGTCCTGGCCGCACTCGCCTTTGCCGCCCGACACCTCGGCACCCCGTACCTTTGGGGCGGCAACGGACCGGGCGGATTCGACTGCTCGGGACTGTCGCTGGCCGCCTTCGCCGCAGCCGGCGTGGCGCTCCCCCGGGTCGCCCAGGCACAGTTCGCGGCGGGGCCCCCTGTTCCCGACGGCTCGTCGGTCCGGCCCGGGGACCTCGTCTTCTTCGGTTCGGGACCTTCCCGCGTGGACCACGTGGGGATCTACGTGGGTGCCGGCCTCATGGTCGACGCACCGCACACCGGCGCGGTCGTCCGCGTGGAACCGGCCGACTGGAGCGGGTTCGTCGGAGCCACCCGCCCGGGGTGAACGGGAGGATGGACGGGTCGGCGCCCGCACACCAGGATCGACGGCAGGCTGGGCACGGGTGGAGGATCCAGGATCGGCCGGGCGTGCCTCCGGTACCGGGCGTGCCTCAGGTGCCGGGCGTGCCTCAGGTGCCGGGCGTGCCTCCGGCGCCGGCCAGGTGCCGACGGCCCTCCGCATAGGTCAACCAGCGCCCGTCGTCGAAGTCGTACAGCTTGCAGGCACGGGAGTTGGCGACGAAGTCACGGAAGCGGAGCGGCTTGTCGATCACCGTCCCGGGGAACGCCGCCTCGATGGCCGCGGCCGCCTCCTCGAGGTGGTACATCGGCACCCGCATGTCCACGTGATGGGGCACGTGGACCAGGATCCAGTGGAAGAAGAAATTGAACCCCCGGGGCGCCCGCAGCACCGTGGTGCCCTCCATCTGGGCCTTGAACTTGTTCCACTCCGCCTTCTTCCACCACCGGATGTCCGGAGCGATGTGGTGGACGTGGACGATGGTCCCGATGAACCAGGCGAACCCGACGAACGGGAGCAGCACGGTGCGGGCGTCGAGCCACAGGATCCCGGCCACCGAGTCCCCCGAAGCCATCCCGATCGTCGTGAACAGGGCGAGCATCCCGACGATGAATGCGGTGACGATCCACCGGTCCCGGCGGATCGCCTTGACCCACCGGGCAGGGTTCGGCCCGACCATCATCTTCTTCCACCAGACCTGGTGGATGTAGTACGGGCCGGCGCCCGCCCACGACCACTCCAACCGGTGCACCAGCCGGCGCCACCAGCCCAGTTCCTCGAACTGTTCCGGCGTGGTGGGATGCCAGACGAAGTCGTAGCCCTGGCGCACGGTGTAGGGATGGTGCACCCGGTTGTGGCCGAGGATCCAGCCCTCGTAGACGTGGAAGCTGGGCAGGAACGCCAGGTGGGCGACCGTCGAATTCATCCGCTTCGACGAGAAGAGTGCGCCGTGGGCCGCGTCGTGGCCGACCACGAACAGGGCCGAGACCACGAAGGCCATGGCCGCTTCCAGCGCCAGGACGGCCACCACGTTGCCGACCAGGACCAGGGCGGCGAGGAGTGCCACGTACATGGCGACATCACGGGCGAAGTAGGTCATCCCCCGCCAGGTCGGATTGTCGTACACCGAGTCGGGTAAGGCGTCGATGACGGGTTTGAGGGTGGTGGGCGTCGGCGCCTGCTCCATGGTCTTGGTGGTGCCAACGTGTTCGAGGGACACGTGAACTCTTCTCGTTCGGGACGAGGAGGAAGCTCCCCTTCTACCTTCTCTCCAGTCTACCGGGTCCTGCTCTACGGGGTCCTGCTCTACATCATCGGTCGACGCGGTGCATCCCCACGGTGATCGCTTACCCCTCATTGTCACACCCCCGTGGAAGTCTCGTCCCATGGCGCTCGCCACCCGTTCCGAAGCACTCCGCGACGCACTGCCCGACACTCTTCCCGATGCGCTGCCGTCCACTGGTTCGGCCGGTTCGGCCGCTCAGCCGTCCGCAGGTTCGACCGGGCGTGCCACTCAGCGTGCCGCCGGTTCGGCCGGACGTGCCGCTCAGCGGTCCGCCGGTTCGACCGGGCGTACGACTCAGCGTGGCGCCGGTTCTGCCGGTTCTGCTCCCACCCCGGTGCCCGGT
>DATLRE010000191.1:0-5890 GCA_035534835.1 Acidimicrobiales bacterium | reverse complement strand
CGGCGCGGATCGCCCGGCCGATAGGGACGGACGCCACGGGGTTCGCCGATGGCGGAGGGCACGCGGGGTGCGGCCTCGCCCATGGCGTCGCGGGTGGTGGCGGGGCGGCCGCCCGAGTCCCGGGTCCGAGGGGCCACGTGGAGGTGGCGGGGGAGGGGGAGCTCGACCTCCCGGGTCCACCACAGCAATCCGAACGGCGCGCTCGAACCCACCTCGACCACCACGGCGTCGAGCACACCCCGACGGAGCGGCGTCAACTCGAGCACGACCGACCGGGACCCGCGCTGACGGCCTCCTGCCTGGTGGTCGGGCCCCCGGGGGAATACGGGCCGGATCCGCACTGGGCGGTCCGCCTCCACGGTCAGTTCGGCCGGCCGTCCGGCCTGGCCGTCGAACGGCGACTCCGTGCAAGTGACCCGGGCCCGCCGTGCGGGCCACACCGGTGCCACCAGTCCGACCAGGAGGAAGGCCGCCAGCAGCGCGCCGACGGCCTGGACCCAGCCGGAACCGCTGGAATGGGCGACACCCGCCCAGGCGGCGAGCGTGATGATGCTGCCGGCCACCGGTCCGATCCACGCCACCGGGTGGACCTGCCGGCGGAGGCGCAGGGTGCTCGGGATCCCCCGGGAGTCGGCCGGCCGGCGCCGACTGTGGAGTCGCCACGAGAGGAGGGTGCCGACGGCCAGCGCGGCGGCACCGATGGCGATGCCGAGCGGGGCGGACGCCGGCCCGAACACGACCCGGGAGACGGAGACCCCGACGAGCCCGGCGGCGATCCCGACCAGGGCGGCCTGGACCCCACGCCACCCTGTGGACGTCCCCCCGACGGATGGGCCCCGGGTCACGTGATGGGGACGGGCGTGTCGGCGACGACTCGTCCGACCAGGCCCGGGCCCTCACCCGCGACGCCCTCGGCGATGAGTCGGTGCGACAGGCAGGGCACGGCGACGGCCTGGACGTCTCCGGGGGTGACATACGGCCTGCCCGACAGGACGGCGTGGGCCTGTGCGCTGCGGAGCAGCGAGATGGCGGCCCGTGGGCTGGCGCCGAGGCGCACGGATCCGGTGGTGCGGGTGGCCCGGACGAGGGCCACGGCGTACTCGGCGACCGCGTGGGCGACGTGGACGCCGGCGGTGGCGTCGATGGCCTGCTGCCACCGGGCCGTGTCCGCCACCGGCACCAGGGAGTCGAGGGCGTAGCGGCCGCCGTTGTGGAGCACCAGCCGGGTCTCGACCTCGGCGTCGGGATACCCGATCGAGGTGGAGAGCCCGAAGCGGTCGAGCTGGCTCTCGGCCAGCGGGTAGGTGCCGAGCTGTCCGATCGGGTTCTGGGTGCCGATGACCAGGTGGGGGCGGGGCAGCGGCCACGACTCGCCGTCCGCCGAAACCTGCTGTTCCTCCATGGACTCGAGGAGGGCCGACTGCGTGCGCGGCGGCGTACGGTTCATCTCGTCCAGGAGGACGACGTTGGCGAAGACCGGTCCCGGTCGGAACTCCCAGGTGGCGGTGTCCGGCGAGTACACGGTCACCCCCGTGATGTCGGACGGGAGCAGATCGGGGTGGCCCTGGACCCGCGACAGCTCGGCCCCGAGCGCGGTGGCGAGCGCACGGGCGAGGACGGTCTTGCCCACGCCCGGGACGTCCTCGATCAGGAGGTGGGCACCCGACAGCGCGGCGACCACTGCGGTGGTCACGGCGGCCGGCGTCCCGAGCAGGACCCCGGACAGGGCGGCGTGGAGCTCCGCGGCCAGAGTCACGGCATCGTCGACAGCGCCGGCGCGGGTGGGCGGACGATCCGGAGCGTCCCCGGACCCCGCCCCGGGGACCGGGACCGGACTCGGCAGGTCGGACCCGCCCCACGTCTCGATGCCGGTGGTCATGGGGTCTCCTGCCTTCCCGGCCGCGGGCCGGTGAATTCCTGACGAGCGTGAGGGCACGCTCCGATCCAGTGTAGGGGTGGCATTCGCGCCTCCACAATGCACCCCTCCCGGCACGGCCGGAGACTCCCGTGGACGCCTAGAAGTCGATCCCGGACAGCTCGGGCACGGCACCCTCCGCCCGTGACCGGGCCTCCAGCCACCGCTCGCGGTCGGCGGCCCGCTCCGCCGTGGACCGCAGGGGCTCGACCACGGCGCGGGGGGTCCACGCCGCCGCGACGTCGTGCTCGTCGGCCCACGTGCCGACGGCCATCCCGGCGAGGAACGCCGCTCCCAGGGTGGTGGCCTCGAGGACCGGGGAGATCTCGACGGGCCGTCCGCACGCTTCGGCGAGGGCCCGGGTGAAGACGTCGTTGGCGGTCATGCCGCCGTCGACGCGCAGGACGCCGATGGGCAGGCCGGAGTCGCTCTCGGCGGACTCGAGGAGATCCGCTCCGCGGTGGGCGACGCCCTCCAGGACGGCCCGCACCAGTTCCGGCCGGCCGGTCCCCCGGGTGATGCCCGTGATGGTGCCGCGGGCGCCGAAGTCCCAGACGGGCGTGCCCAGACCCAGCAGCGCGGGCACGAACCACACGTCGCCGGTGTCGTCGCAGGCGGAGGCCACCGTCGCCGACTCTTCGGCGTCCGTGAGGATCCCGAGGTCGTCGCGCAGCCATTCCACGCAGGTACCCGCCGACAGCATGATCGCCTCGATGCCCCAGGTGACGGTCTCCCCCCGGCGCCAGGCGATGATTGGGATCGTCCCTGCCGGCCCCCGCACGGCCTGCTCCGGACGGGTGGTGCCCAGGCACTGGTCGAGCATCCCGCCCGTCCCGAAGGTCGCCTTGGCCTGTCCGGCCAGGGTGCACCCCTGACCGATGAGCGACGCCTGCTGGTCCCCGGCCATCCCGGCGATCGGAGGCGACCCGTCGAGGGTGCGCGCCACGCCGAGGACGCCGGAGGAGTCGACGATCTCGGGGAGCACCGACTCCGGGATCCGCAGCGCGGCGAGGAGGTCGGTGCTCCATCCGGAGCCGTCGCCGCGGATCATCCCGGTCACGCCGGCATTCGAGGCGTCCGTCACGTGCAGATCGCCGCCGGAGAGGATCCAGGCCACCCAGGTGTCGATGGTCCCGAAGGCGAGCTCGCCGCGTTCGGAGCGGGAGCGGTCCGGGTCGGCGGTGTCGAGGATGGCGGCGAGCTTGGTGGCGGACGCGTTGGGGGCGACCCGGATGCCCTGGCCCTGGAGCTCCAGGCACGTGCCGACCGTGCGCAGGTCCTGCCAGCCGAGCCCGGGACCGACGGGCGCCCCGGTCGCCCGGTCCCACACCAGGGTGGACGCCCGCTGGTTGGCGATCCCCACGGCGTCGACCGGTCCGCCGTCGGCCAGGACGCGTGCCGCCACCCCCTGGACGGCGGTGGCGATCGCCGTCCCGTCGAACTCGACGAGGCCGGGGAACGGCGTGTCCGGGAGTACGGGGACGTGGTGGATGTGCACCACCGATGCGTCGGGCCGGACCATTGCCCCCCGCACCCCCGAGGTGCCCACGTCGATCACCAGGATGCTCATGGCCAGGGCACCGGTCCGTACGGGCCGGCGAGTCCGAGCTTTCCGGGATTGAGGATCCCGTGGGGATCGAGCGCGTCCTTGACGCCGGCCAGGACGGCGAACGCCGGGCCCAGGCTGTCGGCCAGGAAGCGGCCCCGGTTGAGGCCGATTCCGTGATGGTGGCTGATGGCCCCGCCCGCGGTCACGGTCGCCCGGGTGACTTCGTCCCAGGCCCGCCGGTAGTAGTCGCCGACCCAGGCGTCCCGCGCTGCCGGGTCGCCGGCGACGTCCTCCGGGGGTCGTCCCGCGAACGTGAAGTAGAGGCAGGCACCGTCCGTGTAGGCGTGGCTCTGGTGCGAGGACGCGACCAGGGTCCCCGGCACGCCGGCCAGTGCGTCGAGGACGGCGAGATAGAGACCGGGGAGCGCCGACCACCGACCGGACACCTCCACGGTGTCGACCACGACGCCGGAACGCCACAGCGGAGCCAGGGCGGAGACATCGTTGCGGTGGGCCAGCCAACGGTCGACGTGTCCGACGTCGAGGGTGTCGGCGGCGGCGCACTCCTGGTCGACGACGTCGAGTGTCGCCCCGACGAGCGCCGGATCGGCCTCGTCGAGGACGACCAGCACGTTGGTCGTCGGCTGGTCGAACGACCGACCGGATTCGGTGGCGTCGTAGAGCCGCAGCACCGCCGGGGTGGCGCCGCGTCGCAGGATCCGCCGGCAGGCGTCGAGCCCGTCCGCGAACGTCGCGAATCCGAATGCCCGCCGCCCCTCGCCCTCGGGGACCGGGTGCACCCGGAACCGCCCCTCGGTGATGACGCCGAGCGTTCCCTCGCTGCCGACGAAGAGCTGGGTCAGGTCGGGGCCGGTCGCCGAGCGGGGACCGCGTCCGCCGGTGTGGACGATGCTCCCGTCGGCCAGCACGACCTCGAGGCCGAGCACCATGTCCTCGATCTTCCCGTAGCGGTTCGAGTACTGGCCGGCCCCGCGGCAGGCGAGCCAGCCACCGACGGTGGAGAGGTCCATCGACTGGGGCCAGTGGCCCAGTGTCACGCCGTGGTCGCCACGCAGCCCTGACTCGACGTCGGGGCCGAACGTACCCGCACGCAGGTCGGCGACCAGCGAGGTCTCGTCGACGTCGCCGATGCCCGAGAGGCCGCACAGGTCGAGTGCGACGCCGCCGAACAGCGGGACGGAGGCACCGCAGACCCCGCTCCGACCGCCGGCGGCGGTGACGGGAACCCGTGCCGCGTCGCACAGCGCGAGGACGGCGGACACCTGGGCGGTGTCGGTGGGCCGGGCGACGAGTGCGGGCCGGGACGGAACGGCACCGGCGGCCGCCCAGCCGATGGCGAGCGGCCACCAGTCCCGACCGGCCTCGGCGCGGTCGTCGTCGAGGGTGGACACCGAGTCACAGACCTCGGCCAGGCGCCCGGCGAGCGCGTCGTCCACGTCCACGCGTGCGCTGTCCAGTCGGTCGGTGACACCGCCCGGCTGGGCGTCGATGGGGGTGACCGGTGTCGGCCGGGTCACGACCCCACCGCCCCGGACGTCCCGCCGGTTCCCGCGGGGATCGACGAAGCGCCCGACGCCGGCGCGCCCGACGCCGGCGCGCCCGACGCCGGCGCGCCCTGCGCCGACGCGCCCTGCGCCGGTTCGACGGCCGTCACCGGTTCGAGGCCGGCCCGTGCCAGGCGTTCCCGCACGTGGGCTGCGTAGTGGTCGGCCTCGGCGCGCACGCGTTGGGCGTCCCAACCGAGTTCGGGTCCGATGAGCGCGGCCACTGCGCCGGCCGCGTCCGCCGATGCACGGGCGTCGCGGTACGACGACTGGGTCCGGCGGTCGAGCACGTCGGACACGGAGCGGGCCATCTCCCGACGGACCGCCCAGAGTGCTTCGACGGCAAGGTAGGGGAGACCGGCGACCATCGGCTGCAGCAGTTCGGGACGACCTTCCGCCATGGCCAGTACGGCGGCGGCCTCCGTGCCGTGGCGGGCGTCGAGGTGGGCGGCCCTCGAGGCGACCGGGTCGGACGGGTCCGGTCGCACGTTGACGCCGACGCCGCCGGCCTTCGGCAGGATCCGTCCCCCGGTGGGGGCTCCGTGGAGGCGGAGGTTCTTCGTGTGGCAGCGGAGCCCCTGGCGCCCGAGACCGGCGACGACGGCGTCGACCGTGTCCTCGGCCATCTTGCGGTACGTCGTGAGCTTGCCGCCGGTGACGGTGACCAGCCCCCCGGGCGAGGTCCGCACCGTGTGGCGGCGGGAGAGGTCGGCGGTGCGCTCGGACGAGGCGCCCTTCTGCTCGGGTGCGAGCAGGGGGCGGAGCCCGGTCCAGATGCCGGTGATGTCGGCACGGGTGAGCAGGCGGGTCGAGACGGCGTTGGCGGCATCGAGGATGTAGTCGACGTCCTCGGGCGTGCAC
>DATLRE010000190.1:0-4859 GCA_035534835.1 Acidimicrobiales bacterium | reverse complement strand
CCGCTCACCCCGCTCGCCAGCCAGGCGGCCTGGGCCGTCGGGTTCGACGACCACACCATCAGGTGCCGGCCGGCGACGGCGCCGGCCACCGAGGAGGCCAGCGAGCGGAGGTTGGTCGACTGGCCCTGGAGCTGGCGCAGGGTCGCATCGGCGATCGCCCCCAGAGCGTCGGTGCGGGCCGCGTCGCCCGTCGCGTCGTCGCTCAGCCCGACGTACTGGTCGTGCAGCAGGTACTGCTCGACGTTGTCCGAGTCCACGGTGACACCTCCGGCCGTCACCGGCCCGGTGGCGGCGAGGATCTGGCGGAGCGCGACGACATCGACGGCCAGTACCCCGTCGACCTGCTGACCGGTCCGGGCCGCCCACATCCGGGCGGCCAATGGGGCGGTGACGTCGAACTGCGGCGTCAGCCCCAGGTTGCGCCAGTCCACCCCTGGCTGGAGCCATCCCCAATTCCGCTGCAGGTCGCCGGTGACCGGGACCTGGCCCGGGGCGAGGGACAGCTGCCCGCTCGGGCCGAACGTCCCGAGCTGGACCGTCCCGTCCGACGTGTCGGCCGTGCCGACTTCGAGGAACGCTCCCGAGCCGGCCCGCATCTCCGCGTTGTTGCCCGCCAGGACGAGATAGGTCTGCGGACCCTGGAGGATCGTGGCCGTGACGGCCGACACCGCCGCCGCCTTGGCGAGGCGGGTGCGGGCGTCGTCCAGCTGTGTCACGAACTCGTCGTGCTTGCGGGCGAGCGGTGCGACGAGCGCCTGACCCGGCCCGGTGTCGACTGCGTAGAGCTGGTGCGAGGCCGTCAGCGACAGCGCCGCCAGGCGGTGGAGCGACTGCACCCGCTCCGGCCCGGCGCCATGGGGCTGGTCGAGCACGTCGTGGACCTGGCCGAGGAAGGTGGTGCCGATCGTGGCGACCTGCTGGGCGGCGGAGCTCAGCGACCGTGCCGAGGAGAGCTGGCGTCCGAGCACGGGAACCCAGGTGACCGGGGCCATGAGCGGACCGCTCAGGTCGGCATGGGCGGACGCGAACTCGCCGGACGCCCGCCGAAGGGACCGCTCGGTGGCCGACGCGGTGACCGTGGACGGGTCGAGGTGGGAGCGCACGTCGGTGAGCTGCGCCAGGCCGCGCTGGTCGTGGCGGTAGGCGGACCACACACCGGCCGCCACGAACGCCCCCCACGCCAGCAGCACGAGGAGCACGGATCCCACGATCCACCTGGTCCGCCGTCCACCGGCTGCTTCGCTCACGCTGTCACTCGTTGCTCAGGGCGCGCCGCGTGCACGTCGAGGTGCGGGGCCCGCGGGCGCGACGGTCGGGCCGGGTCGATCGTACCGGAGGGAACCGTGCCTCCGGTGGCGCGCACTGGCGCTCGGAGTCGAGGCCGCTAGCATCGTGGCGTGTCGTTCTCGACCATCCGCATGGGCGTCGGGCGCGTCCTCCTCGTGGCCGGGGTCCTGGTCATCCTGTTCATTCCCTACCTGCTCTGGGGAACGGGCCTGATCACGTCCCAGGCCCAGCACGACCTGCGTCAGCGGTTCCTCGCCAGCCAGCACCTCCACCACCGCAGCACCGCCGTCACTCCCCCCCGGACCCCGACCTCACCGCCCGCCATCGCGCCGACCGTCGCCGCCCCGGCTGCCGGCGACCCGGTGGGAATCCTCTCCATCCCGAAGATCTCGCTGTCCATGATGGTGGTCGAGGGAACCGACGCCGAGCAGCTGCGGGCGGGCCCCGGGCACTACCCGGGGACGCCGCTGCCCGGCGAGTCCGGCAACGTGGCGATCGCCGGGCATCGGACGACCTACCTCCACCCGTTCTACAACCTCGACGGACTCGCGCCCGGGGATCCCATCGACATCCTGACGGCACAGGGTTGGTTCGTCTACAAGGTGACCGGCAGCCAGGTGGTCGCCCCGACCGACGTGGCGGTGGTGGCACCGACGCCGACTCCGACGCTCACGCTCACCACCTGCAACCCCCGCTACAGCGCGTCCCAGCGCCTGGTCGTCCAGGCGGCACTGGTGGCCGACGTGCTCACCGGAACGCCGGCCGTCGCGGCACCGAACCCGACCCACACGTCCAGACGGCCGGTGACGCCGGCTGCGGTCCAGCGCCACTGGTGGCAGGCGATCCTGTGGGGGGTCGCCGTGGCGGCACTGATCACCGGCATCTGGGTGCTGGCGAGCCGGACGCGTGGCCGCCGTCGGGCGGCCGTACTCGTCGTCGGGCTGACCGCCTGGCTGGGGGTCGTCTTCCTGTTCTTCGGGGCGCTCGCCCCCCTGCTGCCCGCGAGCTACTGAGCCAGCGGGTCACCGGAACGACCCCGGCGGGCGGGAACGGTCGGGCGACCGCGGATCGACCGCGCTCCCCGGTCGGGAGTGGTGACAGGTGCCGGGCGAAGTCCGGCGTAGCCGGCCGCCTCTGGTCAGGAGGCCGAGCGGCGGCGGCGGGCCAGGACCCCGCCGAGCACGATGGCGCCGACACCGACGGCGGCCAGCTCACCGACGTCCGCCCCCGTGAAGGGTAGGGACGAGGAACCGTTCACCGAGGCGGTCGTGCGCACCGGGTCCGTCGACGGCGGCGGCACGACGTTGTTGTTGCTGACGGCGGGGGGCGTGCACCCCGTGTAGCACGTGGGGTCGGCCCCGGCGACGGCCGGCACGGCGAACAGTGACGCCACGGCGATGCTGGAACCGATGCAGATCCGCTGTGCCCACTTCATCGTCTTCATGCTGTCCTCTTCTCGGGGATCATGCCCCGGACCCTCGTCGTGGCGGTCCACCCGCCATTCCCACTGCAACCATCATGCACGCCGAGTCCCGCGCCCGCAACGACGGGGCCCCCATACGGCCCGGACTGCAACTGATTTCGCACATTGCGTGGTCGTGCTGACGTGCACCGTGGTGGATATGACCGGCGGGGCCGGCTTCAGGCGGGCACGACGTGGCCGAAGGTGCTGCACAGCCCGAGGGCCTCGAGGACGAGGAACACCGCCACCAGTCCGAGCACCACCGGCAGTCTCCACCGTGCGCGGACCCGGGTCGTCGGGGTCGGCATGTACCAGTCCGGCAACAGTCCCTCGTCCCCGCCCAGGTAGGCGGCCATCGGCACGGCATCCTCGGCCGGCACCGTCATCGGTCTTGCGGCCAGTGCCAGGACGACCAGCTCGTCCTCGGTCGGGATCGCGCCGGTGACGACCGGCCCCGGTTCACGGACGTCCTGGTCGCTCACCGCCCCACCTCCGTCGTCCCCGTCGTTCCGGCCCGTGGGGCCGCGGTGTCAGGCTACCGGCCCCGGACAAGGGCCGGCCCGGTTCCGGATCGGTCACAGCAGGTGGACACCCGCCTCCAGCAGGACGATGGCGATCCCCACCACCACCAGGCTCGAGACGTAGGCGATCCTGCGGCTCAGCGGGCGGTCGTTCCCACCGGCGGTGCCGATGCCGACGACCGCAAGGGCCAGCACACCGATCACGTCGGCGAGGACGAAGGCGGTGTGCATCGACCACAGATGGGCGCCGGCCAGCACGAAGATGATCGTCGCCGGGATCGCCGCCGTCATGATCGACCACGAACCACGGGCCTCGGCCACGATGTCGGCCGTGGTCAACCCCACGTGGCCGACCGACCGCTTGGACACCAGGCGCGACAGGATGTGGGCCATCCAGATGGCAAAGGCGCCGATGATCACCACGGAGGCCGTCGTCAGCTCGCCCGGATTCGTCTCGAAGGTGAGGCCGGCGATGGCCACCAGCGTGGCGATCGTGCCGTAGACGTAGTCCGCCAGCCAGTGGACGGCGCCCGGGTGCGCCGACGGTCGGATCCCGGTGTCCGCTCCGGTCTCCCCCGGCGCCTCAGACACTGCCTGCGGGCCCGGTCCCGAGCGGACCGGTCTCGGCGGCAGCCGGTGCCTCGCCGGCCGCTGCGATGCGCACGAGCGCGTTGTAGGTGATCACGGCGATGGCGAGATGCATGACGACCAGCACCAGGATCCCGCGGCCGGACTCCCCCCGGAGCCAGATCCAGACGTCGGGCAGGAGGAGGACGAGCGTCACCGCGACGGCCAGGCGGAGGAAGAGCCACCGGGGACGCGACGACAGGCGGGTCACCACCGGCCAGGCGACACAGGCGACGACCACGCCGATGAGGGTGAGCTTGGCGTAGTCCGAGAACCGGAAGTGCACGAAGCCCGCGGTCGACGGGAAGATCCGCTTCCCGCCCGCCGCCAGCACGGCGTCGGCACCGAGCGACCCGAGGAGGGCCACGGCCGAGGCCACCACCCACCTCGGCCACGAGGGTTGCGGGTCGGCCGGGACGAAGTCCACGTGGAACATCTCGAGCAGCGGCCCGAGGAACGTGTCGGAGAGCCGGGCGAGCGGATGGGGGGACGGCGGCGGAGGTGGCATGTCCTCCAAAGGATATGGTCCGCTCGGACGGGCCGGCGGCACCCGGCGGCACCCGGCCGCACCTGGCGGCACCCGGCGCATGCACCCGGGCCCGTGACCGCTCGGCCATCATGGGGCCGATGGCAGGGACGCGGAGGAGGCAGTGGTGACCGGCATCGGCGGCAGGGCGCCCGCGGCAACCTCGGCCCCTTCGACCGCACCGGCCCGGCAGGGGTGGGTCCTCGGCGCGCTGGTCTCGGTGGCCGCCGTGGCCAACCTGAACCTGGCCGTGGCCAACGTGGCCCTGCCCGACATCGGTGAGCAGTTCCGGGCTTCACAGACCGAGCTCAACCTGGTCAGCGTCGGGTTCAGCCTCGGGCTGGCCGGCACCGTCCTCTACCTCGGGGCCATCGGCGACCGGTACGGACGCAAGCGCATGCTCCTCCTCGGGATGGCCGGGACGGTCCCGACCGCG
>DATLRE010000189.1:0-9275 GCA_035534835.1 Acidimicrobiales bacterium | reverse complement strand
CGCCCCCGGGGCAGGTTCTGGCTGGTTGCCGGTCCACGTCGAACCGCAGCCTATGCCAGCCGCACTACCCTCGGCTGCGTGTTCCCCGAGCGCCTGCGGCCCCTGGTCGACGCCACTGCCGACCTGTCCGACCGCTTCCGTTCGGCCGGCCACTCCCTCTACCTGGTGGGGGGTTCGGTCCGCGACGCCATCGTGGCCGACGCCCGTGCCGGAGTGTCGGAGGACGGCGCCGTCGACCTGGACTTCACCACGGACGCACGGCCCGACGACATCGAGGCCCTGCTGCGGGGCTGGGCGGACGCCGTGTGGACCCAGGGCAAGCGCTTCGGAACCATCGCCTGCCTTCGGGGCGGCCGGAAGTACGAGATCACCACCCACCGGGCCGAGGCCTACCGTCCGGACTCGCGCAAGCCCGAGGTGGCCTTCGGCGACCGGATCGAGGACGACCTGGCCCGTCGGGACTTCACGGTCAACGCCATGGCGCTCCGCCTGCCCGACCTGGAACTGATCGATCCGTTCGGCGGTCTCGCCGACCTGGCCGAGCACCGGCTCCGGACGCCGCTCGATCCCGAGATCTCGTTCGCCGACGACCCGCTTCGGATGCTCCGAGCCGCCCGGTTCATGGCCAAGCTCGATCTCGAGCCCACCGACGAACTGGTCGCCGCCGTGCGGTCCGGGCACGGGCGCATGGGGATCGTCTCGGCCGAGCGCATCCGTGACGAGCTGGACAAGATCATGGTGGTGCCGGTGCCGTCGACCGCACTGTGGTTCATCGTCCGCACCGGCCTGGCCGAGGAGTTCCTGCCCGAGCTGCCCGGCCTCGCCCTCGAGCAGGATCCCGTGCACCGGCACAAGGACGTACTGGGCCACACGCTGGCGGTCGTCGACAAGACGTCGCCCGACCGCCTGCTCCGCCTGGCCGCCCTCTTCCACGACGTCGGCAAGCCCCGCACCCGGGCGTTCGCGGACGGCGGGGTGACGTTCCACCACCACGAGGTGGTTGGTGCGCGCATGACGCGCCGGCGGATGCAGGCCCTGCGCTATCCGAACGACGAGATCGATCTGGTGGCCGAGCTCGTCAACCTCCACCTCCGGTTCCACACGTACCGCCTCGGGTGGACGGACCGTGCCGTCCGCCGTTACGTGCGCGACGCCGGTCCGCTCCTCGACCGGCTGAACGAGCTGACCCGGTGCGACTGCACCACGCGCAACGCCGCGAAGGCCCGGGCCCTCGACCGTCGCATGGACGAGCTGGAGGCGCGGATCGCCCAGCTCCGCGAGCAGGAGGAGCTGGACGCAATCCGGCCCGAACTCGACGGCGCCGAGGTCATGGCGCACCTCGGGATCCCGCCGGGACGCACGGTGGGGGAGGCCCTGTCGTTCCTGTTGGAGGTCCGGATGGACGAAGGGCCCCTCGGCCGGGACGAGGTCCTCCGCCGGCTGGACGGGTGGTGGGCGGCCCGGGGCGCGCCGGCGTGACCGATCGGGCCCCGGGCCCGACGCGCCCGGCCGGTCAGTCCGCCGGCCAGACCGGGCCGGGGTCACCGGCTGCGAACGACTCCACCATGTCGTGGGCGACGTCGTCGTGGTACTGCACCGGCGGCGACTTCATGAAGTAGGCCGACGGACCGAGCAGCGGGCCGCCGATGCCGCGGTCCAGCGCCAGCTTGACGCAGCGCACGGCGTCGATGATCACCCCGGCGGAATTGGGGGAGTCCCACACCTCGAGCTTCAGCTCGAGGTTGAGCGGGACGTCGCCGAAGTTGCGCCCCTCCATCCGGATGTAGGCCCACTTGCGGTCGTGGAGCCACGGCACGTGGTCCGAAGGTCCGATGTGGACGTCGTCGGCGTCGAGATCGCCGTGCTCGATCTGGCTGGTGACCGCCTGGGTCTTGGAGACCTTCTTCGACTCGAGACGGTCGCGCTCCAGCATGTTCTTGAAGTCCATGTTGCCGCCCACGTTGAGCTGGTAGGTGTGGTCGAGGGCCAGTCCGCGGTCCTCGAACAGGCGGGTCAGGATCCGGTGGACGATGGTCGAGCCCACCTGGCTCTTGATGTCGTCCCCCACGATGGGGAGGCCGGCGTCGCGGAACTTCTGCGCCCACACCGGATCCGAGGCGATGAACACCGGGATGGCGTTGACGAAGCCGATCCCGGCCTGCAGGCAGGCGTCCGCGTAGAAGCGCTGCGCCTGTTCGGATCCGACGGGGAGGTAGCTGACCAGGACGTCGGCGCCGGAGTCCCGCAGGGCGGCCACGACGTCGACCGGCTCGGCGGGCGATTCCTCGACGGTCTCGCGGTAGTACTTGCCGAACCCGTCCAGCGTCGGGCCCCGCTGGACGGTGACCCCCAGGTCGCCCACGGAGGCGAACCGGATGGTGTTGTTCTGGCCGGCGAAGATGGCCTTGCCGAGGTCGGTACCGACCTTGGTCGCGTCGACGTCGAAGGCGGCGACGAACTCGAGGTCGCCGACGTGGTAGCCGCCGAGGACGACGTGCATCAGCCCGGGCACGGTCTCGCCGGCTTCGGCGTTGCGGTAGTACTCCACGCCCTGGATCAGCGAGCTGGCGCAGTTGCCCACGCCGGCGATCGCCACTCGGATCTTGCTCATCGTACGGTTCCCTTCATGTGTGTGGATGCGCCCCGGGGGGTCGCGTTTGCCGGTGCGTCCCGGAGGGCGCGGGTTCTCATGGCGCCCCCGAAGGGGACGTCGTGGACAGGGTGTCGCCCGCCAGGGGCTCGCCGGCCCCGGTGCCGGGTACGACCGGTCCGCCGACTGCCCCGCCGGCGGGAGCGCCGGCGGGTCCGGTGACGTCGGACCGGGTCGAGGTCTGCTTCTGGCGCTCGGCCTCGATCAGGCGGTCGAGCCAGGCGATGTCGTGCTCGGTCGCCTCGGTGCTGTGCTCGACGAGCGAACGGGTGTAGACGTCGAGGCGCTCGCCCGAGGCCCGCGCCAGGTCGGTGGCGAGCCGACGGGTCAGTTGGGCGCGCCGGCGTTCGAGCAGGGCCAGTCGGGCCGACGGGGCCAGGTGGCGGGCGAAGGCCAGACGCAGTCCGAAGCTGCGGGCGTCGTCGGCGCCCGCGGGCTCCTCGCCCTCCAGGAGCTGCTCGAACAGCGCCCGACCGGCCGCGGTGATCCGGTACACCTTGCGCGACCGCTTCGTCCCGAGCGTGGCACCCGAGCGCCGGGCCCGCAGGCCGGCGCGCTCGCCGCCCAGGGATCCGGTGGCCGGTATCGGCGCGCCGGTGCCCGCCGACCCGGTGACCGTCACGGCACCGGACCGCTCCAGGCGGGACAGCGCTGGGTAGAGGGAGCCGAACGAGACGTTGGCGAACAGGCCCAGTTCGTCGCGGAGGCGGCGACGGATCTCGTAGCCGTGCATCTCCTGCTCGACGAGCAGGCCCAGGATGGCGAGGTCGAGCACGTCAGGCCCGACGGCCGGCGCCTGCGGCGGCCGGACCGACTCTGGTGTCCACGGACTGCATACCTCACACGATACATCATTTCGATGTATCGGTCTGATACATCGGCGATCCGGTACCGGTAGCCGCCGGTCCCGGACCGCCGTGCCGTCGTCCGGTCCCTCCCGGGGAGCGAGGCGGTACCCTGGCCGGGTGAGCTTCCGACCCGGAGCGCTCGACGGCGTGCAGACCTCTCCCACCGGGGGCCGGGTCGAGTACCTCCTCGCCCGGAACTCGGTCATCCGGGAGTTCCGCAAGGGGCGGCTCTCCCGCCTCGACGTGTGCGACGCGCACCCCGAACTGATCCGCGCCGCCACCAATCTCGGTCGCCCCATGGGCGAGCAGTGCCCGATCTGCGAGGAGTCCGACCTCGTGGACGTGACCTTCGTGTTCGGCACGAAGCTCCCGGCCGGCGGCCGGTGCGTGGCGACCCAGGCCGAACTCTCCCGCTACTGGCGGCGCAAGGAACCGGTCGTCTGCTACGTGATCGAGGTCTGCTGCGGATGCCGGTGGAACCACCTGGCGCGCATGTACCCGGCCGGATCGGGTGTCGACGCCGTCGCACGCAAGCCGTTGCGGAGCCGCACCACGCCGTAGGCACCCCGACCGTCCCCGTCGCCGGTCGGGCCGCCCCCGTCGTCCCGCCGGGCCGCGCACTACGATGGTGCCGCAGCAGCTCGCAACTCCGCGGGGTCCGCCCCGCCGATGCCGCCGGCAGCCCGAGGGCGCTGGACGGCCGATGAGGAGGAACCCATGCCCGATCCACGGTCCGCGCCACCGACCGTCCCTGCGGTCCGCGCCGCCAAGGTCCGCGACGGCCACGCTCCGCTGGTGATGGTCACCGCCTACGACGCGCCCGGTGCCCGGATCGCCGACGACGCCGGCGTGGACCTGATCCTGGTGGGCGACTCCGTGGCCAACGTGGTCCTCGGCTACGAGGACACGTTGCAGGTGACCGTCGCCGACATGGCCCACCACGTGGCGGCCGTCGCCCGGGCTCGCCCGGGCGCGCTGATCGTGGGGGACCTTCCCTGGTTGAGCTACCACGTGGACACCGCCGACACCGTCCGCAACGCCGCCGTCCTGATCCGCGCCGGTGCGCAGTGCGTCAAGCTCGAGGGTGGTGCCGTCCGCGCCCCCATGATCGAAGCCCTCGTGGCCGCCGAGATCCCGGTCATGGGTCACATCGGGCTCACCCCGCAGTCGGTGAACGCCTTCGGCGGGTTCCGGGTCCAGGCCCGCGACGACGAGGCGGCGCGCCAGCTCGTGGCGGGCGCGCGTTCGGTGGAGGCGGCAGGAGCGTTCGCGGTGGTCGTCGAGGGCGTCCCCGAGAAGGTCGGTGCGGCGGTCACCGAGGCCCTCGACGTGCCCACGATCGGGATCGGGGCCGGCCCGCACTGTGACGGACAGGTCCTCGTCCTCCACGATCTCCTGGGCGTCACGCCCCGGACGGCCAAGTTCGTCCGGCGCTACGCGTCCCTCGCCGAGGACGCCACGGCGGCCGTCGCCGCCTTCGCCGCCGACGTCCGTTCGGGGGACTTCCCGGCCGACGCGGAGGCCTACCACTGAGCGTCGGCTAGAGTGCTCAGGCCGTTCCGGTCACCACGCAGCACCCACAGGTGGCCGTCCATGTTCCGACCTGCCCCACGCCGTGGGGCTCGGGTGCAGCGCATCCGATCCAGAGGGAGGTGAGCCGTTCATGCGGCCCTACGAAACGATGGTCATCTTCGACACCGGAGCCGATGAGGCTGCGGTCAACGGAGTCCTCGACCGGGCCCTGGCCGCCCTCAAGGCCCAAGGGGGGAACCCCGGCCGCGTCGAGCGCTGGGGCCGCCGGACGTTCGCCTACGAGCTCCAGCACAAGCGCGAGGGCTACTACGTCGTCATCGAGCTGAACGCCGAGCCGCCGGCCGTCGCCGACATGGAGCGGGTCTTCGTGCTCGCCGACGAGGTGCTGCGCCACAAGGTCATCCGGCTCCCGGACAAGGTCGCCGGCCGTCGTGCCGCCGCCGCGGCTGCCGCCAGCGGGGAGGGCTGACCATGGCCGGCAACGCAGTGACGCTCGTGGGGAACATCACGCGTGATCCCGAGCTCCGGTTCACCAACACCGGGCAGGCCACGGCCAGCTTCGGCCTCGCCGTCAACCGCCGGTGGCAGAACCGCCAGACGCAGGAATGGGAGGAGGCGACCTCCTTCTTCGACGTGGTGTGCTGGCGCGAGATGGCGGAGAACGCCGCCGAGTCGCTCAGCCGCGGGTCGCGGGTCATCGTCACCGGCCGCCTGGAACAGCGCAGCTGGGAGACGCCCGACGGGGACAAGCGCTCCAAGGTCGAGGTGGTCGCCGACGAGATCGGGCCGAGCATCCGGTGGGCCACGGCCCAGGTGACCAAGAACGAGCGCCGGGCCCCGGGTGACGGGCCGTCCGGTGGCGGCGGACGCAGTGGGCAGTCGGGTGGGGGCGGCGCACCGGCCGACTCCGGGTACGGATACAGCGAGGAGCCTTTCTAGTCATGGCCAGGAACAATGATCGTGGAGGCAGCACGGCACGCCGTGCGCCCAAGGACACCGGCCGGCGCGTCAAGAAGAAGCCGTGCGCGCTCTGCAAGGACCGGGTGGAGTGGGTCGACTACAAGGACGTCGCCATGCTCCGCAAGTACATGAGCGACCGGGGCAAGATCCGGGCGCGCCGCGTCTCGGGCAACTGCACCCAGCACCAGCGCGACGTGGCGATCGCCATCAAGACGGCGCGTGAGCTGGTGCTGCTGCCGTACACGCAGCGCACCACCACCGAGCGGCCCGGCGGCCGTGGCGGCCGTGGCGGCCGCGATGGCGGATTCGGTGGCGGCGGTCGTCGTGGACGCGACGAGGAGCGGACGCTGGGCGAGGACGGTGCTTCGACGGCCATCCCCGACGGTGCGCCCCCGCTCGACGGTGCCGAGGCACCGGTCGAGGTGGTGGAGGTCGACGTCGTGGAGCTGGAGAACGGCGAGGAGCTCGTGATCGTCGAGGTCCCCGAGGCGGGTGAGGAGTGATGAAGGTCCTCCTTCGCAGCGACGTGGACGGGGTGGGCAAGCGGGGCGACATCATCGACGTCGCCGGCGGCTTCGCCCGCAACCACCTCCTGCCCGCCGGCAAGGCGATCCTCGCGTCCGGCGGGGTCGAGGCCCAGGCCGCGGCCATGCGCACGTCCCGTGACCTGCGGGACGCCCGGGACCGGGAGGGTTCGGAGACGGTGGCCAAGACCCTGGTGGGCAACACCATCACCATCGCCGCCCGGGCCGCCAACGACCGGCTCTTCGGTTCGGTCGGCGCCGCGGACATCGTGCGACACGTCGAGGAGCAGACCGGGGCGGTCATCGACCGCCACGACCTGGTGCTCGAGGAGCCGATCAAGTCGGTGGGCGAGCACAACGTGCGGGTCGAGCTGGTCGGCGGTGTCGTCTTCGAGCTGACCGTCGACGTGGTGGCCGAGGTCTGATCCCGGTGCGGCCCCGTCCCGGGGCCGCCCGACCCGTTGCCCGAAGGTGCCCCGGCCGGTGCCGGGGCACCTGCGCGTAGCGACCCTTCGTCCGTCCACCACCGGTGTCACACCCTGTGCGCATGATGGGGCGATGCCGCGTACCGCCCGCCCGACGCACCCCGACGCCGACCTCTGGTCCCCAGGCCGGTCGCGGTTGTCCACCTCCCGTCCACAGGCCCGACCTCGGCTTTCCCCAGGAAGATGTCCTTCCGTTCCACAGGCCTGATGGGCGAGGGTTGACGCACCATGGTCCAGGCGTTCGACGACACGCGACCCCGACGGCTGCTGACCCCCCGATCGGGTGGGGCGAGCACGGCCGGACGGGTCCCCCCGCACAACCTCGAGGCGGAGGAGTCCGTCCTCGGGGCAATGCTCCTCTCCCGCGACGCCATCGCCGCGGCCATGGAGAACTGCAAGGCCGAGGACTTCTACAAGACCTCGCACGGCTACATCTTCGAGGCGATCACCTCGCTGTACCAGCGGGGCGAGCCGGCTGACTGGGTGACGGTCACCGAGGAGCTCCGCCGTCGCGAACTGCTCGAGTCGATCGGCGACACCTCGGTGTTCGTCACCCTCCAGGCCAACACCCCCTCGATCGGCAATGCCGAGTACTACGCCAAGATCGTGGAGGAGTTGGCCCTGCTGCGACGCCTGGTGGCCGTGGCGGGCGAGATCTCCGAGCTCGGCTACAGCGTTCCCGAGGACGTCTCGGAGGTGCTGGACCGTGCGGAGAGCCTCGTCTTCGACGTGGCGCAACGCCGGGTGGTGGACACGATGACGCCGCTCGAGGAGCTGCTCGGCGCCACGCTCGACCACCTGGAGCAGCTCTTCAGCCGGAGTGAGACCGTCACCGGACTCGCCACCGGCTACACCGACCTCGACGAGCAGCTGGCCGGGCTGCAGCCCTCCAACCTGGTCGTCGTCGGCGCCCGCCCGGCAATGGGCAAGACCGCCTTCGCCCTCGGCATGGTGGCCAACGCCGGGGTGAAGCTCAAGAAGCCGGTCCTCCTCTTCTCGCTCGAGATGAGCCACATGGAGCTCACCCAGCGCCTGCTGAGCTCCGAGGCACGGGTCGACGCCAGCAGGATGCGCACCGGCAAACTGCGCGAGGCCGACTGGCCGAAGATCGGAAACGCCATCAGCCGGATGAGCGAGGCGCCGATCTACATCGACGACAACCCCAATCTGACGGTCATGGACATCCGGGCCCGGGCCCGGCGCCTGAAGAGCCGGGAGGGGCTCAGCCTGGTGGTCATCGACTACCTCCAGCTCATGACCGGGCGACACGGGTCGGAGAACCGCCAGGTCGAGGTGTCCGAGATCAGTCGCGGCCTCAAGATCCTGGCCCGCGAGCTCGAGGTTCCGGTGGTGGCGCTGTCGCAGCTGTCGCGGTCGCTCGAGAGCCGCCCTGACAAGCGACCGATGCTGGCGGACCTGCGCGAGTCCGGCTCGATCGAGCAGGACGCCGACGTGGTCCTCTTCCTGTACCGCGACGAGGTCTACAACCCCGATGCGACCGAGACCCAGGGGACCGCGGAGATCATCGTGGCCAAGCACCGGAACGGCCCGACGGGCACGACGCGGCTCGCGTTCATCGGGCACCATGCCCGGTTCGACAACATGGCGAGGGTCTGACCCGACGACGACGGGCCGACTGCGGTCCGCGGTGGTAGTACGGAGGTCCATGGACACCCGTCGCATCGGCTCGCTCGAGGTCTCGGTCATCGGACTGGGGACCAACAACTTCGGATTCTTCATGGAGGAAGGTGCCGTGGCCCCCGTGGTGGACGCCGCGCTCGACGCCGGCATCACCTTCTTCGACACGGCCGACTCCTACCTGCAGAGCGAGGCGCGCCTGGGCGCGGCACTCGGTCGCCGGCGCGACCAGGTCGTCCTCGGCACGAAGTTCGGGAGTCCCGTGGACGGCGGCCCGGGAGGTGCGGCCCCCCGGTACGTGCGGAGCGCCGTCGAGCGCAGCCTGTCGCAGCTCGGGACCGACCGGATCGACCTCTACCAGCTCCACCGGCCCGATCCCGGGACGCCGATCGCCGAGACGCTCGGCGTTCTCGACGACCTCGTCCGGGAGGGCAAGGTGCGCGAGATCGGCTGCTCGAACTTCTCGGCGGCCCAGCTCCGCGAGGCGGATGACGGTGCGCGGCACGACGGTGCCCACTTCGTCTCCGTGCAGAACCAGTGGAGCCTCGTCCACCGTGACGACGAGTCCGACGCGGTGCCGGAGTGCCGGCGCCTCGGCATCGGCTACCTCCCCTACTATCCGCTTGCCAGCGGTCTG
>DATLRE010000188.1:0-16084 GCA_035534835.1 Acidimicrobiales bacterium | reverse complement strand
GCCGCCGGCACGGAGACCCCCACGTTCTCCACCTCCCTGTGCGCCCGATCGGTCGGCTACACCTACCCGGGGTCCTCCGACGCCGTGCTGCGCGACATGGACTGGACGATGCGGCCGGACGAGTCGATCGCCTTCGTGGGCGATTCGGGTGCGGGTAAGACGACGGCACTCGACCTGGTGACCGGGCTGCTCCAACCCACCTCGGGTGCCCTGGTGCTGGACGGCGTGGACCTGAGGGAGATCGACATCGACAAGTGGCAGTCCCGCCTCGGCATCGTCATGCAGGAGCCGCCGCTGCTGGCCGGATCGGTCCTGGACAACGTCTACTGGACCGAGCCCGTGCGCGACGAGGCCCGGGCCTGGCGCGCCCTCGAGCAGGCGCACGCCCTCGGCTTCGTGTCGCGCCTGGGCGACGGTATCCACACCGTGCTCGGGCAGCGCGGCAACACCCTGTCGGGGGGCCAGCGCCAGCGGCTCGCCCTGGCACGTGCCCTCTACCGGGAACCGTGGCTCCTCGTGCTCGACGAACCGACCAGTGCCCTGGACGCGGACGCCGAAGAGGAGGTGCTGCGGGCGCTCGCCGACATCCGGTCGAGCTGCGGCATGATCATCGTCTCCCACAACCTGAACCCGGTCCGGCTGGCGGACCGGATCTACGTGCTGGCCGACGGGGCGGTGGTCGAACACGGGACGTGGGACGAGCTCATGGGGAAGCCCGACGGGCGGTTCTCGGTCATGGTCCGCCGGCGGACGGAAGGGCTGTGAGCCGGCCCGCCGGCACCACCCGGTGCCCCCGTCGGGTCGACGGTAAGCGCGTGGCGACGTGACGGACGCGCCCCGGATCGACGTCGTCATCCTGGCGTGGAACGACGCCGAGGTGCTGCCGGCGGCGGTGGCCTCGGCGCTCGACTCGGACGGCGTGTCCCCCCGGGTCATCGTGGTGGACAACGGGTCGGAACCCCCGGTGCCACCCCACGACGACGACCGGGTGACCGTGGTCCGGTCGCCGGACAACCTCGGCGTGCCGGCCGGCCGCAACCTCGGCATGCGGCACGGCGAGGCCGAATGGGCGTGCTTCCTCGACAGCGACGCCCGCCTCGAGCCGACCTGCCTCGCCCGCCTCGTGGAACCGCTGCGCGACGACCCCTCGGTCGGACTCGCCGCGCCCGTCTACCTGGACCAGCTCCCCTCGGCCAGCGCCGGCCTGGCCCCCACGCTGGCCGACAAGGTGCTGCGCATGACCGGACGACGGGACACGTACCGCGCCACCGAGCCCCCGGCCGGGGCCCCGTGGTGGGACGTGGACTTCGCCATCGGTGCCTGTCAGCTGATCCGCCGGGCCGCGTTCGACCGGGTCGGCGGGCTGGACGGCCGCTACCGGTTCGGGCCCGAGGACGTCGACTTCTGCCTCCGCCTGTGGCAGCACGGCTACCGCGTCGTGCAGGTGGCCGCGGCGTCCTGCTACCACCCGGCCCGGCGCGGCCACCGCAACGTGTTCTCGGTCCGCGGCGTGCGGCACGTGGCGGCCCTGGTGCCGCACCTGTGGAAGCACCGGCACTTCCGCCGGCCGCTCTAGGTCACCCGCTCCGCCGCCAGCGGGTCAGGGATGCGGCCGGCCGCGTCCTTCCCCGTGCGTCGTCCGACGCACGCGCCGCGGTTCGGCCACCATGGACTGCCAGGCGTCGCGGGCCCGGCGGGGCCGGCGGACGGCCAGCGTGACCGCACGGACCACCGCGGCGCCGACGGCCGACGTCCATGCCCGTGGGTCGTACCACCGGGCCGCGTAGATCATCGTCCCCCGCCACCACTGCACCTCGCGACGCCACTCCGACCGGTGCGACGATCCGGCGCGGTGGGTCGCCCACGGCACGGGGAGTGCGACCAGCGTCCAGCCCGCCCCGCGCAGGCGCC
This sequence comes from Acidimicrobiales bacterium, assembly GCA_035534835.1. Classification (GTDB taxonomy): domain Bacteria; phylum Actinomycetota; class Acidimicrobiia; order Acidimicrobiales; family RAAP-2; genus Bog-756. The sequence continues at coordinate 14,173 of DATLRE010000188.1, read as the reverse complement.
GGCACAGGTCGACGTCCTCGCCGTACAGGAAGTACCGCTCGTCGAACCCGCTGACCTCGTCGAAGGCGGACCTCCGGACGAGCAGCGCCGTGGCCGCCAGCGACTCGACCTCCGAGACGGTGTCGGGGACCCGGTCGACGTGGTCGGACAGGGACGGCACCCGACCGGCCAGCCGCCGCACCGGGCCCCAGCCCAGCAGGGAGCGCAATCGGAGCGCCCGCCCCCACAGGTGGGCCGGCCCCAGGGCGACTCCGGCGCTCCGTTCGGGATCGCCGCTGTCCGCATCGAGGACGACCCCCTGCACGGCGGCCACTCCGGTGCGTTCGCCCAGCACGGTCAGCCCCTGGGCCACCGCGCCGGGCACGAGCCGGGCGTCGGGGTTGAGGAGGAGCACGGCCGGTGCCGTGGTCCGGCCGACGCCGCCGTTGTGGCCGGCACCGAAGCCCGGGTTCGACGGATCGCGCACGACGGTCGCCCCGGTGGCGGCGGCGACGTCGGCCGACCCGTCGCTCCCGTGGTCGACCACGACCACCATGCCCAGCCCTTCGGCCCCCTGCACGCTCGCCAGGCAGCCGGCGATCTCGTCCCGGCTGTCGTAGGCGACGACGACGACGTCGAACCTTCCTTCGGGATCGCTCACGACCCGGGGAGCTCCCCCGAGGCCAGGAGGGCGTCGAACCGGTCGCCGTCGACGACCGGCACGCCGAGCTGTTCGGCCTTGGTCACCTTCGACGCGCCCGGCGACCGCCCCACGACCACGGCGTAGGTCTTCGACGACACCGTCCCCGGCGACTTGCCGCCCCGGGCGAGGACGGCCGCCTCGGCCTCGTCCCGCGTGTAGCCGTCCAGGGTGCCGGTGACCACCACCGACCTGCCGGCCAGGGTCTGGGGCACGGCTCCCGGCGCCCCCTGCGCCGGTGGGCCCGGCTCGCTGAGGTGGAGGCCCGCCGCCCGCAGGCGCTCGACCACCGACCGGTTGACCGGCGAGGCGAACCAGGCGACCACGCTCGAGGCGATGACCGGTCCGACCCCGTCGATGGCGGCCAGGGTCTCCTCGTCGGCGGCGATCACCGTGTCGATGCCGCGGCACGCCCGGGCCAGTGCGATCGAGCCGACCTGGCCGAGGTGGCGGATGCCGAGTCCGATCAGGACCCGGCTGAGCGGCTGGGCGCGTGACGCGTCGATGGCGGCGAGCAGGTTGGAGATCGACAGGGCCGCGAACCCTTCGAGCCCCTCGAAGGTGGCCTCGGTGTACGCGTACAGATCGGCCACGTCGACCAGCAGGCCCCGGTCGACGAGCAGCTGCACCCGCTGCTCGCCCAGTCCCTCGATGTCCATGGCCGACCGCGAGGCGAAGTGGGCGATGCGCTGGACCCGCTGGCCCGGGCAGTCCAGGTTCGTGCAGAACGTGTCGCTCTCCCCCTCGAGCCGCACCAGCGGCGCCGAGCACACGGGGCACGCCGTCGGGAACCTCCACGCCGGCCGCCGGCGCCTGCCCGCGATCCGCACCGGGCCGACGACCTCGGGGATGACGTCCCCGGCCTTGCGCACGATCACCGTGTCGCCCGGGCGGACGTCCTTGATGCGGACCTGGTCCTCGTTGTGCAGCGTGGCCAGCCCCACCGTCGACCCCCCCACGAAGACGGGCTCCAGCACGGCGAAGGGCGTGGCCTTGCCCGTCCGTCCGATCGAGACCTCGATGTCGAGGAGGGTGGTCGAACGCTCCTCGGGGGGGAACTTGTACGCGACCGCCCACCGGGGGGCGCGCGACGTCGAGCCGAGCGCCCGCTGGAGCCCGAGGTCGTCGACCTTCACGACGACGCCGTCGATCTCGTAGCCGAGCTCGTGGCGGCGCTGCTCCCACCGGGCGCAGAAGTCGAGCACCTCGTCGAGCCCGTGCACGAGGTGGACCTCGGGATTGACCGGGAACCCGGCCCGGCGGAGCCACTCGAGGGTGCCCGACTGGTTGGCCGCCGGGCCCGGGGCGGGGTCGCCCCTCCGGACACCCGGGCCGGCCGTGCCGTCCACCGATGCCCCGGCGGGCACGAACTCCCCCACCTGGTAGGCCCAGAACGAGAGCGCCCGGGTGGCGGTGACGGCCGGGTCCTTCTGGCGCAGCGAGCCGGCCGCCGAGTTCCGCGGGTTGACGAAGCGCTTCTCCCCCGCCTCGGCCTGGCGCCGGTTCAGGTCGTCGAAGGCGCCGATCGGCATGTAGACCTCGCCGCGGACCTCGATCACCTCGGGGGGCGGGCCGGCCGCTGGGTCCAGCCTCGCAGGGACGGCGGCGATGGTGGCGACGTTGGCGGTGACGTCCTCGCCCGTGGTGCCGTCGCCCCGGGTGGCCGCCTGCACGTACCGGCCGTCGCGGTAGAGGAGGGAGATGGCCAGTCCGTCGATCTTGAGCTCGCACTCGAAGGCGGTGTCCTCGGGGACCTGCTTGGCCAGGCGATCGGCCCACGCCCGAAGCTCGTCGGAGCTGAAGGCGTTGTCCAGGCTCATCATCGGCACGTGGTGGGTGACGGGGGCGAACAGGGCGGACGGCGCCGCCCCCACCCGGGCGGTGGGCGATTCGGGCACGGCCAGGTCGGGGTGCTCGGCCTCGATGGCCCGCAGCTCGCGCACCAGCGCGTCGTACTCGGCGTCGGCGATCTCGGGGGCGTCGAGCACGTGGTAGCGCTCGTCGTGGTGGGCGATCTCGGCGCGCAGCTCGGCGGCGCGCGCCACCGGGTCGAGGGTCCCACCGTCCCCCGCGCCCCGATCCGACCGGACGGCGCTCATGCGACGATCCCGGATCCGACCACGCTGTCGGGCCGGTCCGGGTCGTAGAGGGCCACCGTCTGTCCGGGGGCCACCCGCCGCTGGGGCGTGGCGAACGCCACCGACAGCGCGTGACCGCCGCCGTCGGGGTCGGGGTCGGGGTCGGGGTCCCGGCGCACCGCGCACGGCACGGGCCGGCCGTGGGCGCTGCACTGGGCCAGCGCGGCGAACGCGCCGTCGGCCGCAACCGCGGGCGCGCCGTCCACCCAGGACACGGTGTGGAGGCGGTGGCCCGCGGCGAGCGACGCCTCGGGCGGTCCGACCGTGACCCGCCGGGCCGGCACGTCGACCGCGGTGACGAACCGGCGGCGCCCGTCGGTCCCGTGGCCCATGCCCCGGCGCTGGCCGACGGTCACCAGCTCGACCGCCTCGACGGCGCCGAGGTCGTCCCCCGTGGCGTGGTCCACGAGCCGGCCGGGATGCAGCGCCACCCGGTCGCCCAGGAACCCGGCGCGGCCGACGTCGGACCGGATGAAGCACACGTCCTGGCTGTCGGGCTTGGCCGCCGTGCGCAGGCCCAGCCGGACCGCCTCGGCCCGGACCTCGTCCTTGGTGCTCGCACCCACCGGGAACAGGCAGCGGGCCAGCTCCGCCTGGCCCAGCATGGCCAGCACGTAGGACTGGTCCTTGTCGGCGTCGGCGCCACGCAGGAGGCGGAACCGCCCGTCGGGATCGCGGACGGCCCGGGCGTGGTGGCCGGTGGCCACGGCATCGAACCCGAGGAGGGTCGCCCGCTCGAGCAGGCGGTCGAACTTGAGGTGGCGGTTGCACTCGATGCACGGGTTGGGCGTCCGGCCCTCGGCGTGACCGGCCACGTACGGGTCGACCACGTGCGCCTCGAAGTCGGCGGCGAAGTTGAAGACGTGGTGGACGATCCCCAACTGGTCGGCCACCCGCCGGGCGTCGTCGACGTCGGCGACCGAGCAGCAGCCGGAGTCGGAGTCGCCGCCCCAGAGCTTCAGCGTGGCCCCCACGACGTCGGCGGCGCCCAGGGAGGCGACGAGGCGGGCCGCGGCCACCGACGAGTCCACTCCGCCGGACATGGCCACCAGGACGCGCACCGGCCTAGTTTCGCAGGCGCTCGACGACGTGCGGGACCCGGTCGAGCGCATGGTCCACATCTTCGTCGGTGGATGTCCCACCCAGGGAGAACCGGACGCCCGACGACGCGGCCTCCGGCCCGAGTCCGAGCGACGCCAGCACGTGGCTCGGCTCGACGGCCCCGCTCGAGCACGCGGCGCCGGCCGAGGCGGCGATCCCCGCCTCGTCGAGCAGCACCACCAGCGCCTCGGACTCGACGCCGTCGAGGCGCAGGTGGAGGATGCCGGCTACCCGGTCCTCACGTCGCCCCGACTCGGTCACGCCACAGAGGCGCCCGGCCAGGCCGTCGCCCAGCCGGTCGCGCAGGGCGCGCACCCTGGCGACGGTGGACCCGCGCTCGGCAACCGTGGCGGCCAGCGCGGCCGCCGTGCCCACGGCCCCGGCGACGTTGGGCGTGCCGCTGCGGCGGCCCCGCTCCTGCCCCCCGCCCCCGATGCGGGGCCGCACCGCGGCACCCCGCCGCAGCACCAGTGCGCCGCTCCCCTTGGGGCCGCCGAACTTGTGGGCGCTGACCGACACCAGGTCGGCCGGCGCGGTGACGGCGGCGGCATCGAGCCACGGGACGGCCTGGACGGCGTCGGTGTGGAGGAGGGCGGACGGGCACCGCTCCCCCGCCACCCGGGCCACGTCGGCCAGGGGCTGGACGGTGCCGAGTTCGTTGTTGACGGTCATCACCGAGACCAGGCGCACGCCGGGGTCGCACGCGTCGGCCAGGGCCCCGAGGTCGACCAGGCCGTCGGCGTCGCTCGGGACCAGGCGGAGCTCGGCGCCGGTGCGCCGGGCCAGGGCGCGGCACGCCTCGAGCACGGCGTGGTGCTCCATGGCCGCGCACACCACGGCACCGGGCCCGTCCGGCCCGCCGCCCCACGCGGCGTCCCATCCCCCCTGGACGGCGAGGTCGTCGGCCTCGGTGCCGCCCGACGTGAGCACCACGTCGCCGGGTCCGGCCCCGAGCAGCTCGGCGATCCGGTCCCGTGCGTCGTCCAGGGCCATCCGGGCCCGCCGGGACTCGGCGTGGGCCCCCGACGGGTTGGCGAACTCCGCGGTCAGGAAGGGGAGCATGGCCTCGAGCGCCTCGGGCCGCAGCGGCGTGGTCGCCGCATGGTCGAAGTAGGCGCGCCGGCCGGCGTCCGGGCGGACTGCCGTCATCGAGCAGCCCGGTGGCGCATCAGGCGATCCACACCGACTTCACGTTGCAGAATTCGTGCAGGCCGAAGGAGCCGAGCTCGCGACCGATCCCCGAGCTCTTGATGCCGCCGAAGGGCAGCTGGGGCATCGAGGCCGTCATCCCGTTCACGAACACCTGGCCGGCGGCCAGCTCGTTGACGAAGCGCTGCTGCTCGTCGGGCTCCTGCGTCCACACGCTGGACCCCAGGCCGAACTCGGAGTCGTTGGCCACGGCCAGCGCCTCGTCCGCGTCGGCCACCGTGTAGAGCAGGGCGACCGGTCCGAACACCTCCTCGGTGGCGACCCGCATGCCGGGGCGGATGTCGGTGATGACGGTCGGTGCGTAGAAGCAGCCGGGGTGGTCGGGACCGGCGGGTCCCACGACGCGGGCGCCCCCGCACAGGATGGTCGCCCCCTTGGCCCGGGCGTCCTCGACCTGGGCCTCGATGCCGTCGACGGCGGCGGCGTTGATCAGGGGCCCGACCTCGGAGGCCGGGTCGAACGGGTCGCCCACGGACAGGGCGGACATGGCGTCCACGAACCGCCCGGTGAACTCCTCGGCCACGTCGGCGTGGACGATGAACCGCTTGGCGGCGATGCACGACTGGCCGTTGTTCTGCACCCGGGCCTGCACGGCCACGGGCACGGCCCGGTCGAGGTCGGCGGAGGGCAGGACGATGAACGGGTCGCTGCCGCCCAGCTCCAGGACGACCTTCTTGCCGGCGGCGCCGGCCTGTGCGGCCACGGCGCGCCCGGCGCCGACCGAGCCGGTCAGGGTCACGGCGGCGACGCGGTCGTCGGCGATGATCGCCGGCACCTGGTGGGTCCCGATGAGCAGGCTCTGGAGCAGGCCGTCGGGCGCGCCCGACCGGCGGAACAGGTCCTCGAGCAGGAGGGAGGTCCGGGGCACGCTGGGGGCGTGCTTGAGCAGGCCCACGTTGCCCACCATCACGGCGGGCGCGATGAACCGGGCCACCTGCCACAGGGGGAAGTTCCACGGCATGATGGCGAGCACGGCGCCGAGCGGCTGGTAGGTGACGAGGCCGAGCGACGCGTCGACCGGCACCTCCCTGTCCTGCAGCATCGCCTCGGCGTGCTCGGCGAACCACCGGAATCCGCTGGCGCACTTGGCCACCTCACCCTTGGCCTGGGCGAACGGCTTGCCCATCTCGGTGGTGACGACCTGGGCGATGTCGGGGACCTCGGCCTCGAGCAGTTCGGCGGCGGTCACCAGGAGGCGCGAGCGCTCGGCGAACGTGGAGGCCGCCCACTCGGTGGCGCAGGCGGCCGCGGTGGCCAGGCGTCGCTCGACCTCGGCGTCGTCATAGGGCTCGAACGCCTCCAGGAGCTCGCCGTCGACGGGGTTGACGGTGGCGATGGGAGGACCGAAGTCGGCGGGGCTCATGGCCTCCAGTATCACCCATCCCCGGAGCCCGCTCCGCCCGGGCCCAGCACCCCGGGGAGCGCCAGCCGGCGCACCTTGCCGGTCGCGGTGCGCGGCAGGGCGTCCACCACGGCGTACTGCTTGGGCCGCTTGTAGCCGGCCAGGTGGGTCGCGGCATGATCGGCCAGCGCGGCCAGCACGGCGGCGTCCCCTGCGGCGTCCCCGGCGGCGCTGGTGACCACCGCGGCGCAGACCCGCTGGCCCCACCGCTCGTCCGGCAGCCCGAAGACGGCCACCTCCTCCACCCCGGCCACGTCGGACAGGGCGGCCTCGACCTCGGCCGGGTAGACGTTGACGCCGCCGGTGATCACCAGGTCGTCGCGGCGGCCGTCCAGGTACAGGTAGCCGTCGTCGTCGAGCCGGCCGAGGTCGCCGACCGTGAACGACCCGTCCCGCCAGGCAGCGGCCGTGCCGGCCTCGTCGCGCCAGTAGGCGAACCGGCCGAACGCCGGGGGCCGGCACCAGACGGTGCCGTCCGGGTCGACGGCGAGGGCCCGTCCCGCCCGGGCGCGGCCGACCGTTCCGGGGCGGTCGAGCCACTCCGCGGGCGAGCAGGCCGTGAACTGCCCCTCGGTCGAGCCGTAGAACTCCCACAGGGCCCCGTCGGGCACCACGTCGAGGGCCGCCCGCTTCAGGGCGGGCGGGCACGGGGACCCGGCGTGCACGAGCAGGCGGAGCCGGGCGAAGCGGCCGGGCCCCGTGTCCGGCTGCGCCAGCAGCCGGGCCAGCGCCGCCGGGGCGAGGAAGGTGGTGGTCGGCACCGTCCCGAAGGCGCCGTCGAGCGCGGCCGCCGCCGTCGCCGCGTCGAAGCGGTCGAGCACGATGCACGACCCGCCGGCCAGCAGCGTCCCGCCGGCGAACCGCACCGACACCGAGTGGTACATCGGGGAGCAGACCAGGTGCACGTCGTCGGGTCCGAACGACCACAGGTCGGCCTCGTCGGCCAGGGCGGCGGCGGCCGTGACCGGGTCCCACAGCCCCGACCAGACGCCCTTGGCCCGGCCCGTCGTACCCGACGTGTAGTGCATCGGCCGGGCCAGCGGGTGCCGGGCCAGCGTCGCCGCCGGCCCGCGGTCGAGGCGGGCCAGTCCATCGGCGTCGGTCACGACGAGACCGGGCTCGGCGTCCTCCACCAGGAGGTCGCGCTCGGCGTCGAGCAGCGTGGCGTTCAACAGGACGGGCACGATCCCGACGCGGAGTGCGCCGAGCACGGCGCACAGCAGCCCGGCCGACGACGGCAGGCAGAACGCCACCCGGTCGCCGGCCGACAGCCCGGCGGCGAGCAGCGCACCGGCCGCCCGCCGCTGGGCCTCCTCGGCGTCGGCGGCCGTCAGGATCTCGACGCCGGCGCCGGCGCCCGTTCCGTCGCCTGTGCCTGCGGTCACCGTGGGACGTCCGTCATGCCGCGCCTTCGGCGGAGGCCGGGCCCCCGGACGGCCGGGCCGGCGGGCGCACCGGAACCGGCCCGCCGTCGGGCACCGGATCGCCCAGGTTGGTGAAGATCGCGGGCCGGGCCACGGCGGCCAGCGCCGCCAGGGCGAGCAGTGCGACGGCGCCGGCCACCGTGACGGCGCGCACGCCGTGCGTGTTCGCCACCCAACCCTGGAGCACAGCGCCCAGCGGGTAGACGAGTCCCAGGGCCATCATGTAGATGCTGAGGATGCGTCCGCGGGACTCGACCGGGGCCCGCAGCTGCACCACGGTGTTCAGCCCCGACAGCACGACGATGTAGCCGGTGCCGACGGCGACGAAGGCGGGCACGGCCAGCGCCAGCGTCGGTGCGACGGCGTACGCGCACAGCAGGATCGGCACGACGAAGATCGCCGTCCGGAGCACACGCAGGCGTCCGAACCGCTCGGCCAGGCCGGCCAGGGCCAGGGCCCCGACGACGGCGCCGACCCCCTGGGCGGTCACCAGCGTGGCCGTGGTCAGCTCGAGGCTCCAGCCGGACGGCTGGACGGCGCGGGCCATGACCGGCACGAGGGCGATGAACGGGGACGCCAGCAGGGCGACCACGGCGATGCACAGGATCGCCGAGCGGCATCCCGGCTCGGTCCGGGCGGCCCGGACCCCTTCGAGGATGCGTCCCGCGAACGAGAGGCTCCCCTGCTGGGGCACCGGCCGGGGCAGGCGGACGAGGACGAGGGCGACGACGACGGCGCCGAACGACGCCGCGTTGATGCCGAACACGATCGCGTAGTTCTGGGTGAGCAGGACCAGGCCGGCCAGGGCCGGCCCGATGACCCGCCCGAGGTTGTACTGGGCCGACGACAGAGAGACGGCGCCGAGCAGGTCCTTCTTCGGCACCAGGTCCGGGACCATCGCCTGGTAGGCCGGGAACCCGATGGCCCCCGACGCACCACCCAGGAACGAGAGCAGTACCAGCGCCAGCGGCGGGTCGTGGTGGGTGCCGACCAGGACGGCCAGGAGGACGGCGAAGAGCGTTTCCGCCAGGGTCGTCAGGATCAGCCAGCGGCGCCGGTCCAGCCGGTCGGCCAGGGCGCCGCCGATCGGCGCCAGCAGTCCGATCGGCACGAAGCCCGCCGCGGTGACCAGGGTGGTCCAGCCGGGGGCGTTGGTCCGTTGGTAGACGAGGACGCCGAGGGCGATCGTCTGCATCCACGACCCCAGGTTGGACACGAGGGCCGCCGACCAGATGAGCGCGAAGTTCCGCGAGCGGAGCGGGCGGAGCGATGCCAGGGCCACTGCCCAAGGCTACCGGGGCCGGTGGCGGTGCCGGGAGGGTGCCGGGGTGCCGCCGGGGCGGGCCCGGGGTGCCGCCGGCCGCGCCCGGGAGCGCGACTACTTGTCCAGTTTCACCTTGCGTCGGGGGCGCAGGGCGAACCACCAGATGCTGGCCATGGTGGCCAGGACGCCGAAGGCGGCGGCCGGCTTGGCGATCTTGCGTGAGCGGTCGGACATGGCCCGACGTTACCCGGAGCGCCCCGTTCTCATCTCCTTCTTCCGATCTTCTTCCGGTGCCCCTATCCGATCCTTGGGTTCCTCTTACCCCTGGCCCGCACCATGGGGACATGTACGGCGGCAACCTCCGGACCGGCACCCCCGGCCGGCCGCCCACGTCTCCGGACCGGAGTCACCGTCCGTCCGCCGACCGTCGAGGGGCAGTGCATCACCCGACGTCGGCGGCTCGGCGCACTCCGGTCCGGGCCCGCGCGCTCAGGCACCTTCGAGGGGATCCGGGACCCGGAAGCGCACCGATCCCCGTCCCTCCCCGGGCACCCACCGGGTGGCCGGGTCGAGGCAGCGCTCGACGATGCAGGCGGCGACCCACTCCGCCGTGGCGAACCCACCTTCGTCGTACAGTCGGCGGAACCGCTCGACGTCGGGGAACGATTCGGCGGGCGTCTCCCGGATGAGCGCCTGCATGTCGGTGTCGACCACGCCCGGCGCCACCGCGTAGGCGAGCAGTCCGGCGCCGCGTTCCTCGAGCCCCACCACCTCGGTCAGCATCTCCACCGCGGCCTTCGACGCGCAGTAGGGGGCCCAGCCCCGGTACGGCGACGCCGCCGCGCCGGACGAGATGTTCACCAACGACCCGGTACCGGGCCGGCTCCGGACGTGCCGGGCGAACACCGCCGACCCGTGGGCGACCCCCAGCACGTTGGTGTCGAAGTGACGGGCCAGCGCAGCGGGCGAGGCGTCGGCCAGCGGGCCGATGGGATCGAGCACCCCGGCGTTGTTCACCCACAGGTCGATGCGCCCGAAGCGGCGGACCACCTCCTCGGCGAAGGCGTCCAGAGCCGCCGCGTCGGCCACGTCCACCGACGCGACGACGGCCGACGCTCCCGCCGGGGCCACCGGCACCGTGCGCGCGCACAGGCCGAGCCGCATCCCCCGCGCCGCTGCGCCGGCGGCCAGTCCGGCGCCGATCCCGCGGCTGGCACCGGTGATCACGACCACCGGGGGACCCACCGCACCGTCCGCGCCCCGTCCGTCCGCGATGGCCATCAGTCGACCGTCGACACGAAGACGTTCTTGACCTCGCTGTAGGAGGCCAGCGCCTCGAGCCCCAGCTCGCGCCCGAAGCCCGACTGCTTCATGCCGCCGAAGCTGGTCTGGACCCGCACCGAGCTGTTCGAGTTGACGGAGAGGTTGCCGGCCTGCACGGCACGGGCCATGCGGAGCGACCGGGCAACGTCACGGGTCCAGATCGACCCCGACAGCCCGTAGGGGGTGTCGTTGGCCAGACGGACGGCCTCCTCCTCGTCGTCGAACGGGAGGACGGCGACCACGGGTCCGAAGATCTCCTCGCGGGCCATGCGCCAGCTCGGGTCCGCCGGGGCCACCACGGTCGGGGGGAACCAGAAGCCGGGGCCGTCGGGGACGGCGCCGGCCGTGTGGACGGGCACCGGGCCGCCGGGCGCGCCCATTCCCTCCTCGAGGAACGAGGCCACCATGCTCCGGTGGGCGGCGGTCACCAGCGGTCCCATCCTGCAGGCCGGGTCGGTCGGGTCGCCCACCGTCCAGGCCCGCACCGCGTCGGCCAGCAGGTCGAGGAACTCGTCCAGACCGGTCCGCTCGACCAGGATGCGACTGCGGGCGCAGCAGTCCTGGCCACCGTTGGCGAAGACGCCGCCGGGGGCCGAGGCCGCCGCCTTGGCCAGGTCCGCGTCGGCAAAGACCACCGATGCGGACTTGCCCCCGAGCTCGAGGGTCACCCGCTTGACGGTGCCCGACGCCCGCGACATCACGTCCCGTCCCACCTCGGTCGACCCGGTGAAGGCGATCTTGGCGACGTCGGGGTGTTCGGCCAGCCGGGTTCCCACCACCGAGCCCTTGCCGGTGACCACCTGGAGCACGCCCTCGGGCAGGCCCGCCTCGAGCCCCAGCTCGGCCAGTCGGACGGCGGTGAGCGGGGTGATCTCGGCCGGCTTGACCACGATGGTGTTCCCGGTGGCGAGGGCCGGGCCCACCTTCCACGAGGTGATGGCGACGGGGAAGTTCCACGGGACGATGGCCCCGACCACGCCGAGGGGCTCGTGGAAGGTCATGTCGACACCGCCGGCCACGGGGACGGTCGCCCCCCGGTGCTTGTCCACCGCTCCGGCGTAGAAGTAGAGGACCTCGGCCACCATGCCCACTTCGTCCCGGCTCTCGCCGATGGGCTTGCCGACGTTGGCCGTCTCGAGCTGGGCCAGCTCCTCGGCGTGCTCCTCGACCTGTGCGGCGAACCGGCGCATCAGCCGCGCCCGGTCGGCCGGGGCGACCGCCCGCCACGCCGGCCCGGCGGCGTGGGCCCGGGCCACCGCCTCATCGGTCTCCTCGACCCCGTGGATCGGCACCTCGGCGATGACGCGCTCGGTGGCCGGATTGACGACGGCCGTTGTCGTGGTCATGACTGCTCCTTGGTTCCTGGGTGGACTGCCGGACGGGCTGCTGCGCCCGCTTGGTCGCTCACCCGCGGCGTCGTCCGGCGTGGGCACGGGCGGCCTCGACCAGCCCGACGAACAGGCGGACGTCACCGTTCTCTTCGGGGTGCCACTGCACCCCGACGGCGAAGGTGCGGCCCAGCACCTCCACGGCCTCGACCACGCCGTCGTCGCTGCGGGCCGACACGAGCATCGACTCGCCCAGCGCGTCGATCGCCTGGTGGTGGCTGCACAGGACGTCCACGGTGTCGCCCTGCAGGCGGTGGACATGGGTGGCCGGTTCGGTGCGCACGGTCACCTCCCCGAACGCACCGGCGCGGGGCTGGTGCCGGGCCGAGCCGAGGAGATCGGGCAGGTGCTGGACCAGGGTCCCCCCGAAGCGCACGTTGAGCACCTGCAGGCCCCGGCAGACGGCGAGGAGGGGGAGGTCGCGCTCCACGGCGGCGTCGATCAGCTGGAGCTCGAGCTCGTCCCGCTCGTCGCTCGTCCCCCCGTTGCGCTCGTCGGGTTCCTGGCCGTAGCGCCCGGCCGAGACGTCGCCGCCGCCGGTGACCACCAGGCCGTCGAGGACGTCGAGGAGCGGCTCGACGGCCGACGCCACCACGCCCGTGGGGTCGGCGACGGAGGGGCCCACCGGCGGGACGAGTACGGGCCAGCCGCCGGCGGCGACCACCATGTCCAGGTACGCGCCAGGAACGACGGCGGCGTCCCGGTCCCACGACCACCAGCGGGTGTCCTGGCGGTAGGCGGTCACACCGATCAGGGGCGGGTCGCCGGGGCGGGACATGTCCCGAGTATCCCATCACCGCTCGGCGGCACCGACCCGAGGTCCGGCCCGACGGCCGGTGCAGGACGCACGGGGCGGGCTGATGGACGCCCGGCCCCGATTGGGACAGAGTGCAGGCATGCTCACGCTCGAGACCCTGCCGCACCAGATCCGCTCCGGCGACGTCCACACCGTGGTCGTCGCCTTCCCGGACCTCCAGGGTCGGCCGGTCGGCAAGCGGGTGACCGGCTCCTACTTCCTCGAGCACGTGATGGACCACGGGATCGAGGTGTGCGACTACCTGCTGGCGTGCGACGTCGACATGGAGCCGCTCCCCGGGTACGAGTTCGCCAACTGGGAGACCGGGTACGGCGACCTCCACGCGGTCGTCGACCCCCGCACGGTGCGGCCGCTCCCCTGGCTGCCGGGCTCGGTGCTCGTCCTCTGCGACCTGCGCACCCTGGACGGGGCGCCGGTCGAGGTGTCCCCGCGGCGCATCCTCCGCCGCCAGATCGAGCGGGCCGCCGAGCGGGGCTTCGTGGTCAAGTGCGCCACCGAGCTCGAGTTCTACCTGTTCCTCGACTCGTTCGCCGAGGCCGGCGAGAAGCGCTGGCAGGACCTGACCCCGCACGCCACCTCGATCGAGGACTACCAGCTGCTCCAGACGTCCCGCCAGGAGTACATCATCGCCCGCATCCGCAACGAGATGACCGAGGCGGGGATCCCCGTCGAGTTCTCCAAGGGAGAGGCGGGGATCGGACAGCACGAGATCAACATCGCCTACGCCACCGCGCTCGAGGTGGCCGACCGCCACCTGGTGTTCAAGAACGGGGTCAAGGAGATCGCCGGCGAGTACGGGCGGGCCGCCACGTTCATGGCCAAGTGGTCGATGGACTCGGCCGGGTCCTCGTGCCACGTCCACACCAGCCTGTGGGACGCCGACTCCGACGCCCCGCTGATGGCGCCGGCCCCGGGCGAGGACGCACCGACCGGGTTCTCGGCGGTCGGCGCACAGTGGGTGGCCGGGCAGATCCACGCCGCCGACCAGCTGGCCTGGTGCTTCGCCCCCTACGTCAACTCGTACCGGCGCTTCGTGCCGGACTCGTGGGCGCCCACCGCCGTCGTGTGGGGCGAGGACAACCGCACCTGCGGCTTCCGGGCCGTGGGCCACGGCGCCGGGCGCCGGGTCGAGAGCCGCATACCGGGGGCGGACGTGAACCCGTACATCGTGCTGGCCGCCGCCATCGCCGGGGGGCTGTGGGGCATCGACCACAGTGCCGAACTCGCCCCGGCCTTTACCGGGAACGCCTACCAGGCCCCCGACGTGCCGCGCATCCCGACCACCCTGCCCGAGGCCATCGCCCGCCTCGAGGCGAGCGACGTGGCCGCCGAGGCCTTCGGCCCCGAGGTGCACCGGCACCTGGTCAACACCGCCCGCCAGGAGTGGGCCAAGGCGAACTCGGTGGTCACCGACTGGGAACTGGCCCG
>DATLRE010000187.1:0-2371 GCA_035534835.1 Acidimicrobiales bacterium | reverse complement strand
CGGTGATGAGGAATGCAGTCGACATGTGCGGTCCGTGGGCTTCGTGGGTTCAGCTCACGTTCTCCCTTCCCCTGCACCCTCGTCGCCGAACCTAACGCCACGATGAACTGCAGGTGAGAGTGCTCTCATCGGATCGTCGTGTTGGGGCGGTCCCCTGTCCGAGCACCTCCCGACGACCTCGTTCGTGCCGGTCGGACGCGCCGCCGGTCCGGCGGCCACGGCCGCCCACCCACGGAGCGCGATCCGGACCCGGTCGTCAGTCGGGTGTCGATCCGGACCCGGTGACGGTGCTCGCGTGTCCGCCGTCCGGGGACACACCACCGGTACCGCCGGTGGTGCTGGTGGTGCTGGTACCCGGACCGTCCCCGGCCGAACCGGAACCACTCGTCGCCGCCGGTCCGGCGGATCCACCGGACACATCGGACCCACCGTCACCCGACGGCCCGGGACCTCCACCGGTCCCGTCCGACCCGCCGGTCCCGACGGTGCCACCCGAGACTCCGGTGGACCCGCCCGACGGGCCGGACGGACCCTCGGCGGGGCCACCGCCGGCACCGCCCGAAGGCGCAGGCGACCCGACCGGACCTTCCGGGTTGGCGTCGGCGCCCGACGGTGAGCCCGTGGCCCCCTGGCCGGAGGGCGGTCCCGAGTCCGGGCCGGGTTCGGCGCCGGTACCGGTCCCTCCTCCCGGCGGGACCGCGGGGCCCGACGGGATCCCCGTCGTCCCGTGCGCTCCCGAACCGGTGGACCGGCCGAGCGCGGCGTCTGCCCGGGCCAACAGGCGGTCGGCCGCGGGCTCCACCTGGGTACGGTCGGGCGACGTCAGGACGGCGAGGTCCGTGCGGACCGCATCGGCCCCCGTCCGGATGGCGGCCGTGTCCTCGCGGTCGAGGGCACGTCGGAGGTCACCCATCGCTCCTCGGGTGGTCTCGAGGGCCGGGGACGACACCGGGAGACCGAGGGCGACGGCGATCCGGCGTGCGGGCCCGGGCAGGGTGTCGGTGGCCACACCGGCGGCCGCGACACCGCTGGTGGCCAGGACGGCGGCAGCCACCAGTGCCGTGACCGGGTGCCGCATTCGGCGCAGTCCGGTGGACCGGGATCGGCCGGTCCGACCGGCGCCCTCCATCGGCACGACACCGGCGAGCCCATCGGTGGCGGACATCGCGTCGAAGCGGGACGCCAGCACGGACCGGAAGGCGGACAGCTCGGCCGGACCGGGACGGACCGCCGACGGAGCGAGCGAGGAGCGCAGGGCGTCGAGGAGCAGGTCGTCGTCGGGTTGCACCGTCACGGGACCACCCCCTCACGGGCGGCCAGGTGTCCGCGGAGCCGGTCGAGTGCCCGAGCCTGGGCCATCCGCACCGCCCCCGGTCTCATCCCCAGCACCGACGCGACCTCGTCCGAACCCAGGCCGGCCACCACCCGGAGCTCCAGGAGCTCCCGGTCCTTGTCCGACAGTCGGGCGAAGGCCTCCTTGACGGCCTCCTGCTCCTCGTCGAGGACGATCCCGTCGAGCGCGTGGGGCTCCTCGATCGGTCGCTGCACGGGCAGGTCCCGTCGTCGGTAGGTGCGTCGCTGCTGGTCGATGACCACGTGGCGCAGGATCCCGAACAGCCATGCTTCGGGCGCGGGTGCCAGTGCCGCCATCCGCTCGACGGTCGCCACGGCGCGGGACATCGCCTCGGACACGGCGTCCCGAGCATCCTCCACCGCCCCCAACCGTCGGTCCGCGTAGGCCAGCATTGCGGGATACACCCGTCCGTAGAGCGCCTCCCATGCGGCGGCGTCACCGGCGACGAGCCGAGCGACCTCACCTGCATGATCGGCAGACTGTTCCAACTCGTTCGTCCCATCGTTCCTGTGGTCGCCGTGTCACGCCGGGATCGGATCGTGTGATCCGGGCGCGGGCGTGCGTCCCCCGTTCCAGGTACCTCGTCATCGGCTCGTGACCCGCTGGCCTTGACCACTCCGGAACCCGTAGGGGGCCGCCCCGCGTGCGCGGTCGCCTGCGGGCACCGGCCGGACCACCCCGGCGGTCACGATGAATTGCCACGGTATGAAGTTCTTTGGCCACGAAGTGTGACGCGCGGCGTCGCTCGACGATGAGGAGATCGACGCATGCAGTGCCCGCCGACGACCAGGAGATCGACCCCATGCCCCGCAGACGCCTCGCCACCATCAGCTCCGCCGCATTCCTCGGATTCGGACTGGGCATCGCCCCGGCCGCGCTCGCTGCCGCCGCCACCGCACCGCCCACCAGCACCACCTCGACGACGGCACCGGCCGCCCCCGTGGTGACCTCGGCAGCCGGCACGTTCACGGTGACGCTGCCGGGCGTCGGGAGCCTGAGCTTCGGTGTCGATCCGAC
>DATLRE010000186.1:0-1337 GCA_035534835.1 Acidimicrobiales bacterium | reverse complement strand
CGGTTACCGCCTGATCACCGCCGACGGCTGGGTCTACACGTTCGGCGATGCCGGATCCGGGGGCGTGCTCGGAACCGTCTCGCTCGCCGCCCCGATCGTGGGGGTCGCATCACGATGAACCGCGCCGGACGCGTGCCCGCCGGTCCACGACCGTCCCGCCGGCCGGCGCCGGACGTGCGGCTCCGTGGTCGCGGGATCCGAGGTGCATCCCGATTCCGTAGTGATCGATGCCGACAGAGGAGTGCAACATGAAGCGGATGTGGACGGATCGGACACTGCGGGTCGCGGTGGTTTCGGCGACGATCGCAGCAGGTGTCCTGGGTTCGGTCGTGCTGTCGGCCGTTCCGGCACGTGCGTCGGTGACGGCGCCGGCCACGATCCGGGTCAGCGCCGGGAGCGGCGACAGCGGGGGCAGGGAGCTCCCGGTGATGAGCGCGGACGGGCGGTACGTCGCCTTCGTGGGCCGGAGTTCGGCGGCCCGCGGCATCTACGTGGCCGACCGGAGGACGGGCGCCGTCACCCGGTTGACCACCGGGAACGACATGAACCCGTCGATCAGCGGCGACGGGCGCTACGTGGCGTTCGCCCGCTACGGGTCGAACCGCCCGGTCTTCCTCATCGACCGCCAGACGGGCGTGACGACGCTGCAGAGTGTCAACTCGGCCGGCGACCCGGCCACCGGAGGTGCGGGGAGCGACTGGCCGTCCGTGAGCGGCGACGGGCGCTATGTGGCGTTCCAGTCGATGGCCACCAACCTGGGTGGCCCGTCGGCGAGCGGGGGGCCGAACAAGGTGTACGTGCACGACAACGTGACGGGCACGACGCTCATGGCCTCGTTGACCTCGAGCGGTGGCGCGCCGAACGGGAACGCCACCTTCCCGGCCATCACCCCCGACGGACGGTTCCTCGCCTTCGAGTCCGACGCCACCAACCTCCTGCCGGCGGGCGCGACGTCCACCTCGTCGCAGATCTACCTGCACGACCTGTCGACCGGGACCACCACGATCGCCAGCGTCGACTCGGCGGGGACCGTCGGGGACGGCGCCAGCGGACCCGACTACGGCCCGTCGGTGAGTGCGGACGGCACGCTGGTCGCCTTCGAGTCGGACGCCACGAACCTCGTGCCGGGGGACACCAACGGTGCCACCGACGCCTTCGTGCACGACATGACCACGGGCACGACCGTCCGGGTCAGCGTCGACGCCGACGGCAGCCAGGCGGTCCCCCCGCCCCCGCCGTCGGGCATCACCGTGCCGACGACGCCGGTGGCCGGCGGCGGCCCGAGGATCAGCGGCGACGGTACGACGGTGGCCTTCGAGAGCGAGGCCGCTCTGGTG
>DATLRE010000185.1:0-3889 GCA_035534835.1 Acidimicrobiales bacterium | reverse complement strand
GCCGCCGGCACGCCCACCACGCTCGACCTCGACCTGGCATGGACCACCGACGGCGTCCCGTACCACTACGACGTCACCACCCGTTACGAGATCCCCTGCCTGGTCGGCGGCACGGTCACCGTCGGCGGCGAGCGCCTCGCCGTCGAGGGTCACGGTCAGCGCGACCACTCGTGGGGCGTGCGCGACTGGTGGGCCTTCACCTGGTGCTGGTTCGCCGGACGGCTCGACGACGGGACGCGTGTCCACGGGGCCGACATCCGGATCCCGGGCTCGCGGATCCCCTTCGGCTACGTCCAGCACCCCGACGGTGTCGTCGTGCCCGTCACCGGACTCGACGTCACCGAGGTGCTCGGCGACGAGGGACTTCCGTCGTCCGCCCGGGCCCGGATCGATCCGGTCGGACTCGATCTGGCCGTCGAGCCCGTGGACTTCGGTCCCCTGCTCCTCACCTCGACCGACGGCCGGGTGAGCCGGTTCCCGCGCGCCATGGCCCGGTTCACCGCCGACGACGGGCGCACGGGGACGGGTTGGATCGAGTGGAACCAGCCGGAGTCCGCGGCGGGCGGGCGGTAGCCTCCCCGTCGTGCGCCTCTCCTTGCAGCCGTCGCTGGACGCCTCGGCCTACCGCTTCGTGCACGTGCTGCGGACCCGGTTCGCCGAAACGGACGCCATGGGCATCATCCACCACGGCGCCTACCCGGCCTATCTCGAGGAGGCCCGTGCGGCCATGCTGCGCGCCGCCGGGTTCCCCTACGAGGCGGTCCGGTCGGGGCCGGACGGCGTCGACTTCGCCGTCCTCGAGCTCTATGTCCGGCACCGCCGCCCGCTCCGGTTCGACGACGAGGTGCACGTCCACGTGCTGGTGGACGGCCTGACCCGGACCACCTTCCAGGTCGGCTACCTGCTGGCGGTCGACGGCGAGGCCCGGGCCACGGCGGTGACCGTGCACGGCGCCGTCGACCCGACGGGGCGCCCCTCGCGCCTGCCGGCGTTCCTCGGCGACCTGGTCGGGGCCGGGTAGCGCCGTGCGCGTGTCCTACGGGCTGCCCACGCACCGGGTCGACTGCGGCGAGGAGTTCCTCGCTCCCGGCGCCATCGGCGAGCTGGCCTCGGCCGCCGAGGCCGCCGGCTTCGGGGCCGTCTACACGACCGACCATCCGTTCCCGGGGGACGACTGGCTGGCCCACGGTGGCCACCACGCCCTCGACCCGCTCGTCGCGCTTTCGTTCGCGGCGGCAGCCACCTCGCGCGTGCTCCTGCACACCAACCTCTTCGTGCTCGCCTACCGCAACCCGTTCCTGGCGGCCAAGGGGATCGCCACGCTCGACGTGCTCAGCGGAGGCCGCACCGTGGTCGGGCTGGGTGCGGGCTACCTCGAGCCGGAGTTCGAGGCACTGGGTGCACCGTTCGCGGAGCGCAACGACCGCATGGACGAGGCCCTCGCCGCGCTGTCGGCGGCCTGGTCCGGGTCGAGCGTCACCTTCGAGGGCACCGGCTACCGGGCCCCGGGCAACACCATGCTGCCCCGGCCCCGTCAGCGTCCCCGACCTCCGCTGTGGATCGGGGGGAACAGCCGACGGGCCATCCGGCGGGCGGTCGAGTCGGCCGACGGCTGGAGCCCCTTCCCCAACCCGACGCGGTCCGCGGCCCGGACCCGTACGGCCCCGCTCGAGACGGCCGCCGACCTGGCCGCGGCCCTCGAGTACGCCCGCGCCCACGCGGACCGGGTGGGCCGGACGGAGCCGCTCACCGTCTGCTTCATCCCCGAAGGACTGTCGATGGGCGCCGGGCCGGTCGACGAGGGACGCGTCGTGGCGTCCATCGGCGAGCTGGCGTCCCTCGGGGTGGACTGGGTGAGCGTCGCCCTGCCCGGTGACACCCGGGACGCGCAGCTGGCGGCCATCGAGTCGTTCGGCCGGACGGTGCTCGCCGCGATCTGACCGGCGGGGGCCCCGTCGGCTCCCCGGGGGGCGGTCCCTGCCTCGGTACCCTGGGTGCGTGAGCGGGCCGCGGTGAGTCGATCGGAGCATCCCTCCCGGGGCGGTGTCGTGGGTCGCGTGGTGCGGTCCGACGTGGCCGGCAGCTGGGTGCTCGTCCTCGCCGTGGCCGTCGCCCTGGTCTGGGCGAACGGTCCCTGGTCGTCCACGTACGCGTCGACGTGGCTGCACCCCACCCACCTGGGCGGCCGTGCGTTCCAGGACTTCGCCACCGTGCGCGACTGGGTGAACGGGGGCCTGATGGCCGTGTTCTTCCTCGTCGTGGGACTGGAGATCGGCCGCGAGCGGCGTCACGGCGACCTGGCCGACGTCCGCACCGCGGTCGTCCCCGTGGCCGGGGCCCTCGGGGGCATGGCCGGTGCGGGCCTCGTCTACGCCGCCGTCGCCCACGGGGGCCCGGGCGCGCCGGGCTGGGGCATCCCCATGGCCACCGACATCGCGTTCGCCCTGGGTGCGCTCGCCCTGCTGGGCCGGCGGGTCCCCCCCGGGCTCCGGGTCGTCCTGCTCACCCTCGCCGTGGCCGACGACATCGGCTCGGTCGTGGTGCTGGCGGTCTTCTACTCGTCGCGGAGCTACGTCCCGGCCCTGGTCGCCGCCGCCGGTGCGGTGGCCGTTCTGGTGTTCCTGCGCTGGTCCACCCGGGCGTCCACGGCCGTGGTCCTGGCCGGGGGTGCCGTGCTGTGGGTGCTGCTCGCCGCCGGGGGAGTCGAGCCGGCCCTGGCCGGGGTGGTCGCCGGGCTGCTCGTGCCCGGCACGCGGGCCGCGTCGGGAAGGGTGGAGCGCCGCCGGGGCGACAGCACCGTCGACCCCGCCGCCACGCTCGAGGCCCGGGTGGCGCCGTGGTCCGCCTTCGCCGTGCTCCCGCTGTTCGCGGTGGCCAACGCGGGCATCACCTTCCACTCCGGGATGCTCGGCACGACGGGCGCGATGCCGGTGTTCGTCGGCGTCGGCCTCGCACGCGTGGCCGGCAAGCTCGGCGGCATCACCCTGGCCTGCCTCCTCGTCGTCCGGTTCGGCCTGGGCCGGCTGCCCGACGGCGTGCGGTGGCGCCACCTCGCCGGCGGGGCGGCGGTGGCCGGGATCGGGTTCACGGTGCCGCTGCTCATCGCCGAGCGGGCCTTCGTGCACGATCCGCCGTTGGTGACCGCGGCCGAGCTGGGACTGTTCGCCGGATCGGCGGCGGCGTTCGCGGTGGGCGCCGGCATCCTCGTGTGGGCCGGTCCCGGGCGACCCGAGGTCGGGGCGGGCGGTCCACCGGCCGACGAGGGGCCGCTCGTCCCGTGGTGACCGGTCCCGGCCGGCGAACCGTATGCTGCGTGGAGCGGCGATCTCGCCGTGCCCACCGCCTCCCCGACGACCGGCCCCCGGGACCGTCGGGGACCAATCCTCCAGGAGACTGACCATGAGCATCGCCGTAGGCGACCGGATCCCCGACATCCAGGTCATGACGACCGTGGCCGGCGCGCCGACGCACGTCCAGACCGCCGACGTGCTCGGCACCGGCAAGGTCGTCCTCTTCGCCGTGCCCGGCGCATTCACGCCGACCTGCTCCGACTACCACCTGCCGAGCTACGTGATCCGCCACGACGACCTGGTCGCCAAGGGTGTCGACACGGTGGCCTGCATCGCCGTCAACGACCCGTTCGTCATGAGCGCGTGGGGCGACTCGCAGAACGTGGGCGACGCCGTCCTGATGCTGGCCGACGGCAACGGTGCGTTCGCCGAAGCGGTGGGGCTCGAGATGGACGGCAGTGGCTTCGGTCTCGGCACCCGGTCCCAGCGGTACGCCATGGTCATCGAGGACGGCGTGGTCACCGCGCTGCAGGTCGAGCCCGGACCCGGTCTCACGGTGAGCGCTGCCGACGCCGTCCTCGAGCTCCTCTGACCCGGGG
>DATLRE010000184.1:0-8405 GCA_035534835.1 Acidimicrobiales bacterium | reverse complement strand
CGGTCGACCTCGTCGGCCACGAACGCCACGCCGGCAGCCCGGCACGCGGCCAGCAGCGCCGTGGCCGTCGCCCGGTTGTCGACCTGGTGGTCGTCGGGCAGGTCGGCGCCCCCGCTGATCCCGGGGGCGAGCAACGGCTCGGCCTCCCGGCACGCACGGGCGGCGAGATGCATGGCGGACAGCCCGATGGCCCGGTGGAATGCAAGCACCCGGTCGGTGGCGGCCCGGTCGGACGGGTCACCCGCCACCAGCAGCGTCCCGTCGGCCCGGAAGTGCACGGACTCGCCCGAGGCGGCCTCGAGTCGGGCGGCAAACGCGGGCCAGGCCCGCACGGCCGCCAGGTTGAGGGCGGCCAGCGCCTCTTCGCCGAAGTGTGCCTCGGCCACCGGTGCGAGCATGCCGGCGGCCGCCCACGTGGCGCCCCGCCCGGGCGTCGGATCGACGACGGTGACCCCGAGGCCCGCCCCGGCGGCCGCCCAGGCGACGGCCAGGCCGATGATGCCGCCGCCCACCACCACGGCGTCGCGCCGGTCGATCGGGCCCATGGCGCCATGCTACGACCGGGAGGGTACGTGTCGGACCCGTCGGCTCCGCCCTGTCGGCTCCGCCCTGTCGGCTCCGCTGGGTCACCGTGTACACTTGATGGACCACGCAAGGGCCAACGTCGTCCCGCGCGGGGAGATCCACAGTCCCACCTGGAGCGACCCGATGACGACAGTTGCACCTGCACCCGACGACGGCACCGTGCCGGCGCGGCCGGTCCCAGCCCCACCTGCGACCGGGCAGCGGCGCGTCACCCATGCCCCGGTCTCGGGCCTGTACGACCCCCGCTTCGAACACGATGCCTGCGGTGTGGCCTTCGTGGCCGACCTGCAGGGGCGGCCGTCCCACGCCCTGGTGCTCCGGGCGGTCAGCGCCCTCGAGCACCTTGCCCACCGGGGCGCCACCGGCAGCGAGGAGGACAGCGGTGACGGCGCCGGCATCCTCATCCAGGTCCCCGACGCCTTCTATCGCCAGGTGGTGGACTTCCCACTCCCCGAGCGGGGCCGCTACGCGACCGGGATCGCCTTCTTGTCCCGCGACGAGGACGAGGCCGCCCGCGCCCGGGCCCGCATCGGTGCGCTGGCCGCCGAGGAGGGGCTCGACGTCCTCGGGTGGCGGACGCTCCCCGTCGCCAACGACACGCTGGGTTCGATCGCCGAGGCGGCCCGACCGTCGATGCACCAGTTGTTCGTGGCCCCGTCGCCGGATACGGCCCGGAGCCCCGGCGACCCTGCGCTCGCCGTCGACCGGCTCGCCTTCGTGCTGCGCAAGCGGGCGGAGCACGAGGTCGAGTCGTGCTACCTGGCCTCGCTGTCGGCCCGGACGATCACCTACAAGGGGATGCTGACGTCCCATCAGCTGGCCGAGTTCTACCCCGACCTGGCCGACGAGCGCCTGGAGAGCGGCCTGGCACTGGTCCATTCGCGGTTCTCGACCAACACGTTCCCGTCGTGGCCCCTCGCCCACCCCTACCGCTACATGGCGCACAACGGCGAGATCAACACGCTGGCCGGCAACCGGAACTGGATGCGGGCCCGTGAGGCGCTGTGCGCCTCCGAGCTCCTGCCCGGACTCGAGCGGGCGTTTCCGATCGTGACGCCCGGGGCGAGCGACTCGGCCTCGTTCGACGAGGTCCTGGAACTGCTCCACCTGGGCGGGCGGCCCATCCACCACGCCGTGCTCATGATGATCCCCGAGGCGTGGGAGAACCACCGGACGATGGACCCGGCCCGGCGCGCCTTCTACCGCTACCACGCATCACTCATGGAGCCGTGGGACGGCCCCGCCGCCGTGGCCTTCACCGACGGCTCGGTCATCGGCGCCGTGCTCGACCGCAACGGTCTCCGGCCGGCCCGCTACTGGGTGACCGACGACGGCATGGTCGTGTTGGCCAGCGAGGTCGGCGTCCTCGACGTCCCACCGTCCAAGGTCGTCCGCAAGGGCCGCCTGCAGCCCGGCCGCATGTTCCTGGTGGACACCGAGGCCGGCCGCATCGTCGACGATGCCGAGATCAAGGACACGTTGGCCGGCGAGCACCCGTACGGCACGTGGCTGGAGCAGGGCCAGATCGACCTCGACGACCTTCCGCCCCGTACGATGCTCACACCACAGCATGCATCGGTCGTCGGCCGCCAGCAGCTGTTCGGCTACACCAACGAGGAGTTGCGGCTGATCCTGGCCCCGATGGCCAGGACCGGTGCCGAGCCGATCGGCTCGATGGGCTCCGACACAGCCATCGCCGTCCTGTCGGAGCGGTCGCGCCTCATCTACGACTACTTCACGCAGCTGTTCGCCCAGGTGACCAACCCGCCGCTCGACGCCATCCGCGAGGAGCTGGTCACCTCGCTGCTGTCGACTCTCGGACCCGAGGCGAACCTCCTCGAACCCACGGCCGAGTCGTGCCGCCAGATCATCCTGCCCATGCCGGTCATCGACAACGACGATCTGGCCAAGCTCCTCTACGTGAACGAGGACGGCAGCACTCCCGGATTCCGGGCCTTCGCCATCGACGGCCTGTTCGAGGCGTCCGGGGGCGGCGAAGCCCTGCGTGCCGCCATCGACGACGTGCGGGCCAAGGTGAGCGGGGCCATCGACGACGGGGCCGACGTCATCGTCCTGTCCGACCGCAACTCGACCGCCGAGCTGGCACCGATCCCGTCGCTGCTGCTGGTGGCGGCCGTGCACCACCACCTGGTCCGCACCAAGGCCCGTACCCGGGTGGGTCTGGTGGTCGAGTCGGGCGACGCCCGCGAGGTCCACCACATGGCGTTGCTCAAGGGATTCGGCGCCGCCGCCATCAACCCGTACCTGGCCTTCGAGACCATCGACGACATGATCGCGTCGGGGCTCCTCACCGGGGTGACCCCGCGCCAGGCGCAGAAGAACTACATCAAGGCGGCGTCGAAGGGGATCGTGAAGGTCATGTCCAAGATGGGCATCTCCACGGTGGCCTCCTACACCGGTGCCCAGGTGTTCGAGGCGGTCGGTCTGGCGTCCGAGGTCGTCGAGGAGTACTTCACCGGCACGGTGTCGAGGATCGGTGGGGTCGGTCTCGACGTCCTGGCCGACGAGGTCGTCCAGCGGCACCGGCTCGCCCATCTCGACCGGCCGACCGAGCGGGCCCACCGCGAGCGGGAGGTCGGCGGCGAGTACCAGTGGCGGCGCGAGGGCGAGATCCACCTGTTCAACCCGAAGACCGTCTTCAAGCTGCAGCACGCGACGCGGACCAAGCGGTACGGCGTGTTCAAGGAGTACACGCGCGCCGTCGACGACCAGTCGACGGCACTCGCCACCCTGCGCGGCCTGATGACGCTCCGCACCGGGGTGCTGCCACCCGTCCCCGTCGAGGAGGTCGAACCGGTGTCCGCCATCGTGGCGCGCTTCTCCACCGGAGCGATGTCCTACGGGTCGATCTCGGCCGAGGCGCACGAGACACTGGCCGTCGCCATGAACCGCATCGGCGGCAAGTCCAACACGGGCGAGGGCGGCGAGGACCCGGATCGGTTCACCCCCGACGAGGACGGAACGCTCCGGCGCAGCGCCATCAAGCAGGTGGCCTCGGGCCGCTTCGGGGTCACCTCCGAGTACCTCGTCAATGCCGATGACATCCAGATCAAGATCGCCCAGGGGGCCAAGCCCGGCGAAGGCGGCCAGCTGCCCGGTCACAAGGTGTACCCGTGGATCGCCAAGACCCGGTTCTCCACTCCGGGTGTCGGGCTCATCTCGCCGCCGCCCCACCACGACATCTACTCGATCGAGGACATCGCCCAGCTCATCCACGACCTCAAGTCGGCCAACCCCCGGGCCCGGGTCCACGTGAAGCTGGTGGCGGAAGTCGGCGTCGGCACGGTGGCGGCCGGGGTGGCCAAGGCCCACTCCGACGTCGTGCTGATCTCCGGCCACGACGGGGGCACCGGCGCGACGCCGCTGACCTCCCAGAAGCACGCCGGGATCCCCTGGGAGCTCGGGCTCGCCGAGACCCAGCAGACACTCATGGCCAACGACCTCCGGGACCGCATCGTGGTGCAGGTCGACGGACAGATGAAGACCGGCCGCGACGTCGTCATCGGGGCGCTGCTCGGGGCCGAGGAGTACGGCTTCGCCACCGCCCCGCTCGTGGTGTCGGGCTGCATCATGATGCGCGTCTGCCACCTCGACACCTGCCCGGTAGGGATCGCCACCCAGAACCCGGTGCTGCGCGCCCGCTACACCGGTGCTGCGGAGTTCGTCGAGACCTTCTTCGAGTACATCGCCGAGGAGGTGCGGGAGTATCTCGCCGCACTCGGACTGCGCTCGCTCGAGGAGGCCGTCGGCCGGGTCGACCTGCTCGACGCGGCCGCCGCCGTGGACCACTGGAAGGCGTCCGGACTCGACCTGGCCCCGATCCTGCAGCCGCCGGACGCGCCCGAGGGCGCCGTGCGGCACCGGGTCGCCGACCAGGACCATGGACTCGACAAGGCGCTCGACCATGCCTTCCTGGAGGCGTGCCGGCCGGCCATCGAGGACGGCACGCGGGTCACGGCCGAGTTGGCGGTGACCAATGTGGACCGCACGGTCGGCACGCTTCTCGGCTACGAGATCACCAGACGCTACGGCGGCAGCGGCCTGCCCGACGGCACGATCGACCTGACCTTCCGGGGGTCGGCCGGCCAGAGCTTCGGCGCGTTCGTGCCGCGGGGCGTCACCATGCGCCTCTTCGGCGACACCAACGACTACCTCGGCAAGGGCCTGTCGGGCGGTCGGATCATCGTGCGCCCCGCCGAGGACGCCCCGTTCGCGGCCGAGGAGAACATCATCGCCGGCAACGTGATCCTGTACGGGGCCACGGCGGGCGAGGTCTTCCTGCGTGGACAGGTGGGGGAGCGGTTCTGCGTCCGAAACTCGGGGGCGGTCGCCGTGGTCGAAGGCGTGGGCGACCATGCGTGCGAGTACATGACCGGGGGCCGCGTGGTCGTGCTCGGCCCGACCGGACGCAACTTCGGCGCCGGCATGTCGGGCGGCATCGCCTACGTGTACGACCCGCTCGGCGAGCTGTCCCGGGTCTACAACAACGAGATGGTCGACCTGGAGCCGCTCGGCCACGACGACCGCATGTGGCTGCGCGACCGGATCCACCTGCACGAGCAGGAGACCGGGTCCGAGGTGGCGGCGCGCCTCCTGGCCGACTGGGCCATCGAGTCCGAGCAGTTCGTGACGGTGATGCCTCGGGACTACCGGAGGGTGCTGGAGGCGACGGAGCTGGCCGTGGCCGAGGGCCGGTCGGTGGACGAGGCGGTCATGGAGGTGTCCCGTGGGTGACGTGACCGGGTTCTTGAAGTTCGGGCGGGAGCTCCCGGCCCGCCGCCCGGTGCCGGTGCGGCTCCGGGACTGGAAGGAGGTCTACGAGCCGTTCGAGGCCGAGGCGGCCTCGCGCCAGGGTGCCCGGTGCATGGACTGCGGCATCCCCTTCTGTCACGAGGCCTGCCCGCTCGGCAACCTGATCCCCGAGTGGAACGACCTCGTCTACCGCGACGACTGGTCGGACGCCGTGGAACGCCTGCACGCCACGAACAACTTCCCCGAATTGACCGGCCGGCTGTGCCCGGCACCGTGCGAGGGGGCGTGCGTGCTCGGCATCAACGCCGACCCGGTCACCATCGAGCGCATCGAGTACGAGATCATCGAGCGCGCCTGGTCCGAGGGCTGGGTGGCGCCGGTGCACGCGAGCGCACCCACGGGCAGGAGCGTGGCGGTGGTCGGCTCCGGGCCGGCCGGACTGGCTGCCGCCCAGCAGTTGTGCCGGGCCGGTCACTCCGTCGTCGTCTACGAGCGGGCGGAGCGTCCCGGCGGCCTGCTGCGCTACGGCATCCCGGAGTTCAAGATGGAGAAGGCGGTCCTCGACCGGCGGCTGGAACAGCTCGAGGCCGAGGGCGTCGAGTTCCGGTGCGGCGTCTCCGTGGGTGCGCCGTCGCCCGAGGTGCCCCGGGCGACGGCCCCGGGGGCGACGATCGTGTCCGGCGCAGACCTCGTGGCCGGCTTCGACGCCGTGGTGCTGGCCGGAGGGGCCACGCTGCCCCGGGACCTCGCCGTACCCGGTCGGGAGCTGGACGGGATCCACCGGGCCATGGACTACCTCAAGCCGTCGAACCTGGTGCAGGAGGGTGCGTTGGCCTCGTCGCCGGTCACCGCCGCCGGCAAGCACGTGGTGATCATCGGCGGGGGCGACACCGGCGCCGACTGCCTCGGCACCGCCCACCGCCAAGGCGCGCGCAGCGTCCACCAGCTGGAGATCCTGCCGATGCCTCCGACGGCACGGGCCGAGGACAATCCGTGGCCGACGTGGCCACTCGTGCTGCGGACCTCGTCGGCGCTCGAGGAGGGCGGCGAGCGCCTGTTCTCCGTCACCACCGACGAGTTCGTCGACGACGGTTCGGGCCGGGTGGCCGGGCTGCGCGGACACGAGGTGGAGCTCACGACCGGTGCCGACGGTCGCCCGTCGTTCCTCCCGGTGGCGGGGAGCGAGTTCGAACTGCCCTGCGACCTCGTACTGCTGGCCATGGGATTCCTCGGCGCCGAACCCGACGGAGTCGTCGCCGACCTCGGCGTCGAGCTCGACGCACGCGGGTCGGTGGCGGCGGACGCCCAGTGGGCGACGAACGTGGACAACGTCTTCGTGTGCGGTGATATGACCCGGGGCCAGAGCCTGATCGTGTGGGCCATCGCCGAAGGACGCTCGGCCGCCGCCGCGGTCGACCGGCACCTGATGGGCTCGACGTCGCTGCCGGCGCCCCTCACGCCGGGTCAGCTCGCTCTGCGCTGAGCACGGGGCGGTCCGGTCGTCGTCCCCTCGGTCGGAAGGTCACTCGGTTCCTTGCGCCGGCATGGCTTCCGATGACGGGCGTGGAGCCCGTCGCCGTCGCCTGACCCGTCCGCCGTCGGGCAGACTGCACTCGTGGAGGTTCGACCTGCCGGCCCGGATGACCTGCCCACCGTGGCCATCACGCTGGCGGGAGCATTCCGTGACGACCCGGCCTGGTCGTGGGTGTTCGATGATCCAGTCCGCCGCACGGCGCAGCTCGAGGCGCTCTGGACGCTGCTGCTCGAGGGCAGCGTCCACTACGGCTGGGTGTGGATGACGACGGGTGCCGAGTCGGCCACGTTGTGGATCCCGCCGGGGATGCCCGAGCTCGACGAGACCCACGCCGCTCGAATCGGACCGCTATTCCATGACCTGCTCGGCCCCGACGTGCATCGTGCCGACGCTCTGATGGAGCGGTTCATGACCGCTCATCCGGCGACCCCCGACCACTACTACCTGAGTCTGTTCGGAACCCGGCCCGACTGCCGTGGCCGAGGGATCGGCATGGCCCTGCTGGCGGACAACCTGTCACGCATCGACGCCGAAGGCGCGCCCTGCTACCTCGAGTCGACCAACGACGCCAACCTGGGCCGGTACCGTTCGGTCGGGTTCGCCGACGTCGGCGCCTTCGACCTTCCCGAAGGCGGCCCCACCGTCACCACGATGTGGCGGGATGCCCGCTGAGGAGGAGGATCCCGTCCGGACGGCCGACGCACTGCCATCGCCGGACGAAGGTGCTCGCCATTCGTTGGACTGGTACCGCGAGCGGATGGGCGTCGATGTCCTGCGTCCGGGCGCCCAACTGATGATCCCGTGCGACGGTGGACCGTCCCGGATGGTGCTCGAGCAGTTTCCTCCCCGGATCGAGATCGGAATTCGGGGCGGGCTCTACGTGTTGGCCGACGAAGCGCCCGTCCATTCCTGGCGATACCACTTCGTGTCGAACATCGGGTGAGTGACGCCTTCCGACGACGCCAGGTCGGAGTCTGTCGGCGACGGGATCGAGCAGCTGTCGGACGCGGGAGTCGCAAGGCGAAGGCGCGCCGCACTCCGAGAGTGATCCCACGCAACCCGGGGGGCGACCCGGAGCCAACGGTCATGTGGTCGGCAGCCCGGTCCGGGTCCGAGGCCCATCGGTTCAGCCCCGCCTCAACTCTTCAGCGGGAGGCGATGTTCCTGCAGGTGGTGTCGGCCGACGGCGCCCGGGCCGGTCGGGCTGCCCGGTGGGCGGTGCAGATCGTCATCGCCATGGTGCCTTGCTCGTTCGAGGTTGCCTGCCTGATTCAGCACGACTGACTCGGAGCGGCAACCTCGCGCTGGTCATGGCTCACCGGCGCATGCGGGTCGTTCGACGAACTCGTGTGGACGAGTCCGAATGCCGAATCGGTCAGCCTCCCCCCGGCACGTCCGGGGGCCGGTCGAGCCCGAGGTCGGGCTCCTGGCCGAAGGGCGGCTGGGGCGTAAAGCGCCACCGGGGGTCCTCGTCGGTCGGCCCGGTGCGCTCGAGCACCCACCCGTCGTAGGT
>DATLRE010000183.1:0-1006 GCA_035534835.1 Acidimicrobiales bacterium | reverse complement strand
AAAAAGGATGTGACTGCAATGGCAGACACGGTAAGCGCCATCCCGTATGGGACTGCCGCACAGGGCCAGGGACTGTTCGGCACCGGCCCGACCGCGGCCGTATGGGCCTACTCCCCGTGGGACACCTCGACGGTCACGGCCGCCGCCGGCGTCCCTGCGGGCACCACCCCGCCGACCCCGGTGGTCGCGGCCTCCTCGACGATCGCGCGGGGGAGCCTGACCTGCGGGACGGGCACCAACGCGTCCACCGGCGTGCTGGTGTCGGTGACGTTCGGCTCGACGCTGCCGTCAACGCCGGTGGTGAACATCGCCCCGACCACCCTGGCGCTGGCGAGTCTCGCGCCCGCTGTCACCGCCACGTCCACGACGGGGTTCTCGGTGTCGTCCACCGCGCCGGGCTCCTCGCAGGGCAACACGGTGTACGGGCTCTCCTGGCAGATGATGCTCTGACCTGCGCCCTGTGCGGCGCGTGAGCCTTCGCGGCGGCGCGCCGCACAGTCCCCCCACCTGGCCCCGCCTCCATGCGGGGCCTTCTGCATGCAAGGAGCCATTCTTGGACGTCCACCTGCCCTCGGGCCACCTGGTCACGCTGCGGGACAAGTTCATGCGCGCCGACCGGGTCGCGGCCAAGCGGGCGCTGAAGATCGACATCGACCCTGACGGGACACGGCACATGGACTTCGCCGTGGACGAGGAGGTCAACGGCGCGATCCTGCGGGAGATGATCACCGGGTGGGACTTCCCCTCGCCGCTGCCCCGTGAGGCCGCCACCCCGGCTCTCGCCGAAGGGATTCTCAACAGCGTCCTGGACGACGACGACACCGAGGTCCTGAACAAGGCGGTCCGGCCGTACTACCTGCGGATCGTCCGCGTCACCCCGGAGGATGAGAACCCAAACTCACGGCCCGGCGCTACCGTGATTTCTATCTCGGCAGAGCCGGGTGGCCAGGGGATCCTGACAACCTGATCTACGTGGAGATGGCCCGCCGCCACAACTGGACACCTG
>DATLRE010000182.1:0-3014 GCA_035534835.1 Acidimicrobiales bacterium | reverse complement strand
CGCCGACGAAGTGGAAGGTGGACGTGTGGACGTGGGTGCGCTCGGCGAACCCCCGGCCGTGGGCGTAGAGGTCGCGCACCTGGTGGATCGACCACTCGGCAAAGTGCTCGTGATGGTGGCCCCGCTCCACCCAGTAGACGGCCACGTAGCTGCCGGCGTCGGTGGGCCGGGCGATCGGGCTCTCGGCCGGCCACCGCAGGTCCTTCAACGGCCGGGTGGCCACCCACCGGCTCCCGGCGAACAGCCACGGTCCGACCATGCAGCCGCCGTAGAAGTGGTCCCGCTCGTACCAGCGGTTGTAGGCCCGCTCGAACCCGGGTGCCGGCTCGACCAGGGTGAGCAGCATGCTGCCCACCTTGACCGGGTAGTCGTCGACCCCGCCGACGTCGAGTGGATAGGCCATGACGGTCCTCCCGTGGTCTCGCGGCGGCCCCGGTGCGGGCCCCCTCCGCCGACGAGCCTGCCACGGTGACGGCCGGTCGTCGGGACATCGCGGCCGGGTCCCGGATCACCGCCCGGGGCGCGACCGCCCCAGGACGGCGCGCCACCCCGTCGGCCGCGTCGCGTCCACCGCTTCGAGCCGCTCTGCCCTTAGGGCCAGCTCCTCGAAGTCGTCGAGCGGTTCGAGCTCGGCCACCGTCCCGGCGGGCGCGTCGTCCGGTGCCAGCGCCCACCCGAGGAGCAGGTCGGCCAGTGCCGTGTTGCGGGCCAGTACCGGACCGTGGAGGTACGTGCCGAGCACCCGGCCGGACCACGCGCCCTCGGTCCTGTCGCCCCCACCGTTCCCCACGCCGCGCGCCACCCGGGCCAGCGGGCGGGCACCCGGGCCCACGACCGACACGCCGCCGTGGTTCTCGAACCCGGTCAGCCGGGGCAGCCGCCCGCCCCCGGCGGCACGGGGGGCGTCGGGGGCCGGCGTCGCCACCAGCTCCCCCACCGCCCGGACGCCGGTGCCCTTGCGCGTGGTGAGGTCGATCAGGCCGAGCCCCTCGTGGGGCCGGTCGGACGCGTCCGGAAACGACCGGCCGAGCAGCTGGAACCCGGCACAGACCCCGAGCACGACCGCTCCCTCCCCG
Organism: Acidimicrobiales bacterium; assembly: GCA_035534835.1. Classification (GTDB taxonomy): domain Bacteria; phylum Actinomycetota; class Acidimicrobiia; order Acidimicrobiales; family RAAP-2; genus Bog-756. The sequence continues at coordinate 1,938 of DATLRE010000182.1, read as the reverse complement.
ACCCGTCGGACCAGGGTGCCGTCCTCGGCGAGCGACGTGGCCGCCCGGACCTGGGGGCCGTCCTCGCCGCCGCCGATCGCGTAGACGTCGGCCCCGGGCAGCGGCCGGTCCGAGGGGGCCTGCACCAATTCGGCGTCGATTCCCCGCCAGAGGGCCCGACGGGCCAGGATCAGCCCGTTCCCGCCGTCCCCGTAGGTGCCGAGCAGGTCCGGGTAGACCACGCACACCGTCAGGCGCCGCCGCCCCCGACGGCTCACCGCGCCCGCCGGAGATCGGCGAAGGCGGTGTAGTTGCCGAGGAAGTCGATGCCCGTCCCCGGTGCGGCGTGCCCGAGGGCGTGGTCGAGCGCGGCCAGAGGCCCGTCGACCACGTCGTGGGCGACCTCGGCGTAGCGGAGCCGCACGGCGAGGTCGAGTCGCCGGTCCCCGGTCGCCACCACCCGCCGGTCGGCCAGGCGCTCGAACGGGACGTCCCACAGCCAGCTGGCGTCGAGCCCGTCGGCCGTACGCGCGTTCACGGACAGGACGACCGGGGCCGTCCGGTCGGCGGCCTCGTCCAGCAGGTCGAAGACGGCGGTCCACCCGGCCGGGTTCTTGGCCAGGAGCAGTCGGACCGGCCGGCCGTCCCGGGTGATCGTGGAGAAACGGCCGGCCACCTCGGTCACCGCGGCCAGGCGCCCGAGCACGAGGTCGACGTCCGGCGGGCCCCCGTCCGGTCCGCGGACCGCCGCCGCCGCCAACAGCGGCAGCGCGGCGACGGCGGCCATGCCGGCGTTGGCCCGGTTGAACTGGCCGGGCAGTGCGATGCGGATCGGGTGCCGGGTCCCGTCGGCCAGCACGAGCTCGTCGCCGACCACCTCGGCGTCGAGCTCAGGACGGGTGAAGTCGCAGCGGTCGCAGGCCCACCGGCCGTCGTCGGGGAACGCGATGCGGCCGCCACAGGCCGGGCAGCCCACGGCGTCGTCGTGCCAGACCTGGCCGGCGCCCACCCACCGCACCTCGGGTGCCGTGCCGGCGGCGAACGCCACCATCGGGTCGTCCGCATTGGCCACCACGACGGTACCGGGCTCACCCGGCCGCGGCGCCGTCAGCCGGCCCAGTGCGGCGCGCCACCGGTCGACCAGCATCCGTACCTCGGCGATCCGGTCGAGCTGGTCGCGCGACAGGTTCAGGAGGACCACCACCTCCGGGTGGGTGTCGTCGATGAGCCGGCCCAGGTAGCCCTCGTCGACCTCCAGCACCGCGGTCGCTACGCCGGGAGCGCCCGCCAGGGCGGCGACGTGGCCGGCCGGCATGTTCGCACCCGTCTCGTTGCTGACGACCGGGGTGGCGCCGTCGGGGTCGGCGAGCGCGGTGGCCAGGAGCCGCGTGGTGGTCGTCTTGCCGTTGGTGCCCGACACCAGCGCCACCCGCCGCCCGGTAGCCAGGGTGGCCAGCAGACCGGGGTCGAGGGCGAGGCCGACCCGTCCCCCGGCCACCGTGCCGCTCCCCCGCCCGAGGGCCCGCGACAGCCTGTTGACGGCGGCCACAGCGGCGCACGCCGCAGAGGCACGCACACCGGCGCGGCCCGACGGCCGCGTGCCCGTGCGGACCGTCACGCCGAGGGTCGGGTGGCGGCCAGTTCCTCGTCGGTCGGCACGTGCACCTCCCGCGCCTCCGGCGGCAGGAGGTCGACCACGGCGTCCATGAGCGCGACGGTGTCGGCGACCGCGTCGGTACCCCCGAGGACGACCGGGGGACCGACGGTCACGGTCACCCGCGGCGGGTGCTGCAGGTTGGCCACGTTCGGCACCTTCGACGACCGGGGCCACACCCGTTCGGTCCCCCACAGCCCGATGGGGACGACCGGGGCGCCGGTGGCGGCCGCCAGCCGGGCCGCACCCGTCTTGCCGGACAGCACCGGGTCGAAGAAGGCCGCGCCCCGGGGGATGGTGCCCTG
>DATLRE010000181.1:0-12362 GCA_035534835.1 Acidimicrobiales bacterium | reverse complement strand
GAGCCGCGACCTACTGGGGCTCGACGCCTCAGGTGCTCAACCAGCCGGTCGTGGGCATGGCCGAGGCCACCGGCGACGGCAGATTCACCGGCTCCTCCTACACCTCGGGAAGCTTCGGCTACGACATCTCCAAGTACCAGTGCCCGGGGACGCCGAACGGACTGCCCCCTGCGCCGCACACGATCGGGGTCGTCCAGGTCGAGGAGCCGGGCTACCCGAACCCGTGTCTCGCCCAGGAAGCCGCCTGGGCCGGCGCCGGCCTCAACCTCTACATCTTCATGAACTACGGCAACGCCGCATCGAGCGGTGATCCGGCCTGTCAGACGGCCGCCGACCCGTCCTCGTGCAATTACGGGTTCAACGCCGCCACCCACGCGTTCCAGGACGCCCAGGCTGCAGGGGTCAACACCGGGGTCGCCTGGTGGCTCGATGTCGAGGATGCCCAGATCTGGTCGGCGAGCACCGCGTCCAACGCCGCGCTGGTGCAGGGGGCGATCGACGGGCTGAAGTCCGAAGGGCTCAACAGCGTGGGTATCTACGCCAGCCCCGGCAACTGGTCCGGCATCGTCGGCAACTACCGTCCCGCCGTCCCCTACTGGGCCGCCGACTGGGGTCTCGACCCGGCGACGACGTGCACCAACGTCACCTCGAAGTACGCCGGCCTGCCCACCGGGCCCGTACAGATGGTGCAGTACAGCTCGCCGAGTGCGCTCTATCCGTTGGGGGGAATGGACACCAGGTACGACGACGACTACGCCTGCTGATCCTCTGCCCGCGGCGGGTCGTCGGGCGGTTGCAGCCCGGCGCGGACGACGAGGTGATCGCGGGCCACGGTCCGTGCGGCGTGGGTGCGCACCAGAGGTGACGACGAGCGCACCGAGACCTTCTGCACCAGGTCGGAGATCGCCTCCCTGACCATCTCGTCGCGTCGCTCGCCCACCGGGCCGTCCGGCTCCGGTCCTGCTGCCAGCCGACACACCGCGCCCTCGAGCCCGGCGAGCTCCGGCTCCTCCGCCGCGAGTTCGGCGAAACCCTCCTCGGGAGGCAGCTCCACCAGCCTGCGGAGCCGATCGAACCACGCCCGCTGCTCGTCGGTCAGCGGATCGACCGGCCGGCCGGTGGCGGCGGCCACCAGCAGCCGCTCGGCCCGGTAGCTCGCCAGGTCCTCGTCGATCCACCGGTCGGACCGGATCGTGGCGGCCGCCCGCCTCAGCTCTTTCGCGTGCCGCCCGGCGGCCCGGGCCAGGACGACGGTGGCCTCGATGTCGTCCCTCCCGGCATCGACCAGGTCGAAGGCGACGCGCCGCAGCTCCGACGAGCGCGCCGTGTGCCAGACCACCTGGGGATGGGGCTCGTCCAGCTCCTGGTCGCCGAGGGACTGCAGGAGCGAGCTCGTCCCGAGGGCACCCAGCAGCCGGGCGATCGGACCGGGCGTCCTCGAGTAGCGCAGTTCGTGGTCCGACACCGGACGAGTCTGTCACCCTCGCCACCGGGTCCGGTCGCGTCCACCGGCCCGCCACCGACGGTCATCCGATGTGGCGACCCGTCCCGACGCCCATCCACCCCCGACCCGATGCGGTCACGCCCTCGGCACCGCCCCCCGTGCCCCCGGTCCCGAGGTGGTGGGCGCCGTCGTTGTAACCGATCAACTTCCACGCGGCCCCGTCGACCTCCCAGGTGGTCAGCGACGCGTGCTGGGTCCGGAGCTGCATGCGGGCGCCCACCAGGCCGTCCACCACCGGGGTCTTGGCCAGGAGCGACGCCTCGACGACCCCGGCGTGGCACGCCACGACGACCAGCCCACCCGGGTGGCGGGCCACGACCGTATCGAGCGTTTCGGCCACCCGGTTCACGAATCCGATCCAGCTCTCGCCCCCGGGTGCGATCCTCCGGCCGGGGTCGACGTCCCAGTCCGGGTTGCCGAACCGCTGGCTGAAGGCCGACCAGTCGAGCCCGTCGGCCGCTCCGGGGTGGAGCTCGCAGAAGCCGCACTCCTCCACGATCCGGGGCGGTTCGCCGGCCGTCCCCCCGTCGCCGACGGGCGCCAGGGCGGGGGCCAGGATGGCCGCCGTCTCGACCGCCCGGCGCAGGATACTGGCGTACAGGGCGTCGGCTCCGGCCAACTCGCCCGTCTCGTCGAGGCGGTCCCGCAGCACGGCCACCTGGGCCCGGCCCCGATCGGTCAGGCCCGTGCAGCCGATCGGGCCGCCGCACACCCCCGACACATTGCAGACGGCCTCGCCGTGGCGGACCAGCACGAGGGTGGTGGCCGACGGGGCGCTCGCCCCCATGGTCCGGATGCCGGCCGGGGGCGCCCCGGGCGAGGGACCCTCGGGGGCGCCCGTCCCCGCCCCGGCCAGCGCGTCGAACCCCGTGCCCGCCGCCCCGGCGGAACGGGTCACGCGAGCTCCCCGACGAACCGCTCGAGCTGGCGGAGGGTGCGGCACTCCACGACCTCGTCGCAGTGGTTGGCGTACTCGCCCACGATGGAGTCCCCCGAGTCCCAGTAGGCCCGGGGCTCGGGGTTCAGCCAGTACACGTGGCGTGCCCGGGACCGGATCTCCTTGACCACCCACGATCCCGAGGCGTGGTAGTTGTTCCGGGCGTCGCCCAGCAGGAGCACGCTGGTACGGGGCGTGATCTCCTCGCCCCACCGCTCCCAGAACACGGTGAGGGCGTGCCCGTAGTCGGAGTGCCCGTCCACCCAGACCACGTCGGCCTCGGTGTTGATCCGGTGCACCGCCTGGGTCGGGTCGTCGACCCCTTCGAAGAAGCTGGTCACCTCGTCGATCCCGTCGATGAAGACGAAGCTCCGGACCTTGGAGAACTGCGAGCTGATGGCGTGCACCAGGTGGAGGGTGAACCGGGCGAAGCTGGCCACCGACCCCGAGATGTCGGCGATGACGATGATCTCGGGCTTCGACGGACGCGGGTAGCGGAACCGGGGCTCCACCGGCACCCCTCCCGTCGACAGCGAGTGGCGGACCGTGGAGCGGAAGTCGAGGGGACCCTTGCGCCCGTGCCGGCGCTTGCGGGCGAGGCGCACGGCCAGCTTCCGCGACAGGGGAGCCAGCGACCTGCGCAGCGCCACCAGCTCGTCACGGGTGGCGTGCATCACGTCGATGTCCTCCGGGAGCGGCTTCCGGATGGACTTGGCCAGCGCCTCGCTCCCGCGGTCGTCCACCAGTCGACGCCGGATCTCGCTCTCGATCTCCTTGCGCAGCTGGTCGATCCGGGCCTGGTACTCGTCGCGCAGCAGGCGCTCCTCGAGCGGGGTGAGCGTCACGTCGGGTCCGCGGTGGCCCGTCTCGGCGTTCTCGGCCGAGGTGACCCGTCGGGCCTCGTCGACCAGCCGCTCCAGGACCTTGTCGAGGTCCAGGTTCCGGAGGGTCCGGTAGAGGTAGTAGGTGCCGCCGACGGGGCGGCCGGCCTCCATGCCCCCGTAGCGGCTGACGGCCTGGCGGGCCACCGCCTGGATCATCGAGCTGTTGGCGCCGAGCAGTGCCTTGTAGAGCAGGTCGGCGAGTTCCTCGGGGGTCATCCCCTCGCCCCCGCCGCCCCCTCGGCCCTTGCCCCGCATCCCGCCCTGGCCCGGCTGGCCGGATCCCTCGTCCTCGGCCTCGGTCTCGCCACCGGGCCCCTCGTCCCCGCCGTCGATCGCGTACCCGGGCCCGCGCAGGCTGAAGTAGATCTCGAAGGCCGTCTCATAGGCGGGCCAGTGCGTCGACGACTTCACCAGGCTTGCGCCGAGGGTGTACTTGATGGCCTCGCGGTCCTCGAGGGGGACGTGCTTCAGCGTCTCGGCGGCGTCGAGGTGCTCCGACAGCGACACCGGGATACCGGCGGCGCGCAGCTCGGCCACGAAGCCGGTCAGGAGGTCCAGCACGCCCGGCCCCGACTCAGCCCGAGGAGTCCAGGCCGGCCAGCTCCTTGGACGCCCGGTCGATGTCCGAGCGGTACTTGAGCAGGATGTGCAGCGTGTCCTTGGCCTGCTCGGCGTCGATGGACTCGACCCCGAGCACCACCAGCGTCCGGGCCCAGTCGAGGGTCTCGGAGACGGACGGGGCCTTCTTCAGGTCGAGCGAGCGGATCGAGCGCACGATCCGCGCCACCTGGTCGGCCAGGGCCTGGTTGATACCGGGCACACGGGTCTCGATGATGGCCCGCTCGCGCTCCAGCTGCGGGTAGTCGATGTGCAGGTAGAGACACCGGCGCTTCAGCGCCTCGGACAGCTCGCGGGTGTTGTTCGAGGTGAGGAACACGAGCGGGATCTGCCGGGCCCGGACGGTACCCAGCTCGGGGATCGACACCTGGTACTCCGAGAGGATCTCGAGCAGCAGCGCCTCGGTCTCGAGCTCCACCCGGTCGACCTCGTCGATGAGCAGCACCACCGGGTCCTCCGACCTGATGGCTTCGAGCAGCGGCCGGGTGAGCAGGAACTCCTCGCTGAAGATGTCCTCCTCCAGCTGTTCCCACGACTGGCCCGAGTCGGCCTGGATCCGCAGGAGCTGCTTCTTGTAGTTCCACTCGTAGAGGGCCTTCGACTCGTCGAGCCCCTCGTAGCACTGGAGGCGGATCAGCCGGCTGCCGGTCAGGCGCGCCACCGACTTGGCCAGCTCGGTCTTCCCGGTCCCCGCCGGCCCCTCGACCAGCACCGGCTTGGCCAGCCGGTCGGCCAGGTAGACGACGCCGGAGATGCCCTCGTCGGCCAGGTAGTCCACACCGGCGAGCCCGGTGCGGACCGCGTCGATCGAGTCGAATCGCGGCGGCCCCGCCTCGGGGAACCCGGAGGTGATCTCCTCGGTGCGGGTTCCACCGGGCCCGGGGGCCGTGTCGGTCGGATCGCTGCTCATGTACGTACCTGCCCTGTTCCTGTGACGACGAATCGGACGGAGGTGAGTTCGCGGAGGCCCATCGGGCCCCGGGCGTGAAGCTTCTGGGTGGAGATGCCGATCTCGGCCCCGAGTCCGAGTTCGGCCCCGTCGACGAAGCGGGTCGAGGCGTTGACCACCACGGCCGCGGCGTCGATCTCGGCCGTGAACCGGCCGGCGGCGCCGATGTCCCGGGTCACGATGGCCTCCGAGTGGCCCGACCCGTACCGGGAGACGTGGTCGATGGCGGCGTCCAGGTCGTCGACCGTGGCGACGCTCAGCACGGGCCCGAGGAACTCGGCGGCGAAGTCCTCCTCGGTGGCCGACCCGATCCCCGGCAGCACGGCCCGGGTCGCCTCGTCGCCCAGCAGGGTGACGCCGCCGAGGGCGGCGGCGATCCGGGGCAGGAACTCGGCGGCCACGTCCCGGTGCACCACGAGGGACTCGGCGGCGTTGCACACGCCGGGTCGCTGGGTCTTGGCGTTGACCACGATGGACTCGGCCATGTCGAGGTCGGCGGCTGCGTCCACGTAGACGTGGCAGTTGCCGATCCCGTCCACGACGTAGGGCACCGTGGCGTGCTCCTGGATCGACGCGACCAGCGAGGCCCCTCCCCGGGGGATGAGGCAGTCGATGATGCCGGTCAGCTGCATGAAGGCCACAGCGCCCTGGCGGGTGGTGTCGGTCACCAGGCCCACGGCGGCCGTCGGGAGTCCGGCCTTGGCCAGCCCGTCGCGCAGGGCGGCGGCCACGGCCCGGTTGGTCGTGATGGCACTGGACGAGCCGCGCAGCAGCACGGCGTTGCCGGACTTCAGGCAGAGCCCGGCGGCGTCGCTGGTGACGTTCGGTCGGTTCTCGTAGATGATGCCGATCACCCCGAGCGGGATCCGCACCCGCTCGACCCGCAGGCCGTTGGGCCGGACCCAGCCGTCGACGACCTCACCCACCGGGTCCGCCAGGCCGGCGACGTCCCGCAAGCCGGCCGCCATCCCGGTGATCCTCGCGGCGTCGAGCCGGAGCCGGTCGAGCGATGTCGCGTCCGCTCCGGCTTCGGTGGCACGGGCGAGGTCGGTGTCGTTGGCGGCCAGAACCGCGTCCGCCCGCTCCTCGAGCAGGTCGGCCGCGAAGCGGAGGGCGTCGTCGCGGGCGGCCGACGACGAGCGCGCCACCACCCGGCCGGCGGCCACGGCCGCTCGACCGAGCTCGACCATCGCAGGGGACGGGCTGTTCGGCACCGGGCCAGCGTACTTGCCGGTCCCGGGGGGTCGGTGCGGCGGCAACGGGGCGGCGGTCCCCCCGCCCCGGGGGACCCGACCGTACGATGGGCCCGGCCGGGTCGGGTGGCTCGGCCCCGCGACCGGGAGGATCGAGCATGTCGACCATGGAGCCCCCGTCCCCGGACGACCCGGCGGCCGTCGACGCCGCCGCCGGCGTCGTCCACCGCATACTCGGAACGGTGATGCCGGTCCTGCAGGTCGACCTCGATCCCGGACAGTCGGTGGTCTCGCCCGGCGGCGAGGTGTCGTGGATGTCCTCGACGATCGGGATGACCACGTCCACCCAGGGCGCGGGGTCCAAGGGCGTCATGGGGGCCCTCAAGCGGACGGTGTCGGGTGGAGGGCTCTTCGTCACCCGCTACGAGGCCGACGGCGGTCCGGGCACCGTGTCGTTCGCAGCCAAGATGCCCGGCGAGATCCGTCCGGTCGCCATCGCCGCCGACCGTGAGTACCTGGTCCACCGCCACGGGTTCCTGGCCGCCACCTCGGACGTGAACATCACCATCGGGTTCCAGCAGAAGCTCGGAGCCGGGATCTTCGGCGGCAGCGGCTTCATCCTCCAGCGGGTCACCGGCCGCGGGACGGCCTGGATCGAGCTGTCGGGCGAGCTCGTCGAGTACCACCTGGCCCCGGGGGAGAACCTCCGGGTGATCCCCGGGCACGTCGGGCTCTTCGATGCGAACATGAGCTTCGAGATCACCATGGTCAAGGGCATCAAGAACCTGCTCTTCGGTGCCGAGACGCTCTTCCTGGCCTCGCTCACCGGTCCCGGCATGGTGTGGCTCCAGACCATGCCCATCTCCCAGCTGGCCCACTCGCTCGCCCCGTACCTGCCCCAGCAGGAGAACTCGAATTCGGGTTCGGCCGGGTCGATCATCGGCGGCCTGCTCAAGAACTAGCGGCCCCGTGCGGGCGGGCCGGAATCAGCCGAGCACGACGAGGTCGTCCCGGTGCACCACTTCGGCCGTCACGTCCTCGGGCAGGTCCTCGGACCGGAGGCCCGTCCACCCGGCCACGTCGTCGGACGCATGGCGGACCAGGCCCTTGGCGAAGACGGCGCCGTCCGGGCCCACCAGCTCCACGGCGTCGTCGATGCCGAAGTCCCCGTGGACCGACACGATCCCGGCGGGGAGCAGCGACCGTCCCCGCTCGACCAGTGCCTGGCGGGCGCCGGCGTCCACCACGATCGACCCCGAGGCCCCGATGGCGAAGGCGATCCACAGCTTTCGGGCCGGCAGCACCACCTCTCGGGGCCGGAACCGCGTCCCCACGCCGGGGGTGCCCCCCGCCACCGAGGCGAGTACGCCCGGTCGGGCGGCATCGGCGATGACCGCCTCGATCCCCGACCAGACGGCGATCTTGGCCGCCGCCAGCTTGGAGCCCATGCCCCCGCTGCCCACGGCCGTGCCGGGACCCCCGGCGATGGCCTCGAGCTCGTGGTCGATCTCGACGACCTCCTCGATGAGCGAGGCGTCGGCCTCCCGTCGGGGGTCACCGGTCAGCAGGCCGGCGGTGTCGGTCAGCAGCACGAGGAGACCGGCGCCCACGAGGTGGGCCACCAGGGCGGCGAGGCGGTCGTTGTCGCCGAAGCGGATCTCCTCGTCGGCCACGGCGTCGTTCTCGTTGACGACGGGGACCACGCCGAGCTCGAGCAGCCGGCCGAGGGTCTGGCGGGCGTGCAGGTACTGGCTGCGGTGGACGAAGTCGAGGGGGGCGAGGAGGACCTGGCCGGCGACGAGCCCGTGCCGCCCGAGGGCGTCGCTCCAGACCCGCATCAGCAGGTGTTGGCCCACGGCGGCCACCGCCTGCAGCGTGGCCAGGTCCGAGGGTCGGGTACGGCCCTCGGCCAGGGTCGTCCACCCCGCGGCGATGGCACCCGAGGTCACGATGACCACCCGGTGCCCCGCCGCCCGGGCCTGGGCGACCTCACCGGCCAACTTGTCGATGGCGTCGGTGTCCACGCGTCCGTCGCCGGTCGTGACCGACGACGACCCGATCTTGACCACCAGGGTGCGGCCGGCGGCGTGCACCTCAGCGACCCCGGCGCCTGCTGGCGGGCTGGCCGGTGAACTCCGGCTGGTCCCGGTACCAGGTGAAGGACAGGTCGGCGATGTGCACCGTGTCCCCGTCCCGGGCACCGGCCCGGGCCAGTGCCCGGTCCACGCCCAGCCGCCGGAGCCGGCCCTGGACGTAGTCGGCCGCCTCGTCGGTGGTGACGTCGTTGAGGGCGACGGCCCGCTCCGCCACCTTTCCGAGCACGGCGAACTCGTGCTCCCCCACCCGCTCGACGGTGAAGCCCTCGGGTAGCGGACGGTGGATGACGATGGTCCCGTCGGCCTCGGGTTCGGCCGTGCGGGCGCCCGCGACCAGTGCGGCCAGACGACCCACCAGGGCCGGGATCCCCCGCCCGGTCACCGAGGAGATCACCAGGTCGGGGTGGAATCCGTCGGCCTCGCCACCCGTCGCGCCGCCGGCACCGACGGAGGTCGGTCCGGCGCGGTCGAACGTCTCGGCGGCCGCCTGTTCCGGCAGGTCCTCCGGTGCCACCATGTCGGCCTTCGACCCCACCACCAGCCGGGGACGGTCCAGCAGCTCCGGCTGGTACCGCCGCAGCTCGTCGACGAGGACCCGGTGCTGCTCGGCCGGTGGGACCCCGGTGACGGGGTCGAGCTCGACCAGGATCACCAGCACCCGGGCCCGGGTGATGTGGCGCAGGAACTGGTGGCCGAGGCCCTTGCCCTCGGCCGCGCCCTCGACCAGTCCGGGGATGTCGGCCACGGTGAAGTTCGCCTCGTCGTCGGTTCGGACGACCCCCAGGTGGGGCTCGAGGGTCGTGAACGGGTAGTCGGCGATCTTGGGCTTGGCCGCCGAGATCCTCGAGATGAGCGTCGACTTGCCCACGTTGGGGAAGCCCACCAGGGCCACGTCGGCCACCAGGGCCAGCTCGAGGTCGAACCACTCCTCGTGGCCCTTCTCCCCCTGCTCGGCGAAGGTGGGGGCCCGGCGGTTGTTGGACAGGAAGCTGGCGTTTCCCCGCCCTCCCCGGCCGCCCTCGCCCGCCAGCCAGCGGTCGCCCGGATTGGCCAGGTCGGCCAGCAGGGTGCCGTCGGCCCGTCGGGCCCGGGTGCCCACCGGGACGGCGACCTCGAGATCCTTGCCCCGGGCACCGTGCTTCTTCTTCCCGCCGCCGTGGCCGCCGTTCTCGGCCGCCCGGTGCGGGTGGTCGCGGAACGGGAGCAGCGAGGACTGGTTGGTGGTGGCGACCAGCCAGACGTTGCCGCCACGGCCGCCGTCCCCACCGTCGGGACCGCCCTTGTCGACGTGCGCCTCCCGTCGCATGGCGACGGCGCCGGCACCGCCGTCGCCCGCCTTCACATGGAGCTGTGCCTCGTCGACGAAGCCGGACATGGGAACGATCCTACCGATCGGGGGTCTGCGCCCCCGTGTGGGGGCGTCGGGTGCGGACGGCGCACCCCGGGTCGGGCGCCGCGTCGTGCCGGTGCGTGGGCGCGGGGTGGGCCGCGGATCGGGCGACGCCGGTCAGGCGTCGACCAGTACGGTGGCGCGCAGGCGGTCCATCGCCTCCACCACGCCCAGGGCTGCGGCCAGATCGTCGTAGGAGCCGTACTCCTCCACCAGGGAGCCGAGGAACTGCTCCATCGTCTCGGGGACGACGTGGAGGATCGCCGGAGCGTAACGCTCCACCTCGTCGGCTGCCTCGGGGTACTCGGCCTTCAGGCGCTCGAGCAGGCGTTCCATGGCGGCCGACGACAGCGCGTAGTCCTCGACGATCGTCTCGTCGGGCACGCCGAGGAAGGCGAGCACCAGCGCCGACAGCACACCGGTGCGGTCCTTGCCGGCGCTGCAGTGCATGACGGCCGGGAGCGCCTCCGTCGACGCCAGCACCCGGATGGCCTCGGTCAGCACCGGCCCGCCCTCGGCGACCATGGCCCCGTACCGGTCGGCGACGTAGTCCGCCTCCCGCCACTCCGGCAGGTCCTCGGTGGCCGGCAGCACGTCGGTGAGCGGCAGGCCGACGTAGCGGACGGGGACCTCGTCCACCGGGAAGCTCCCTCGCTGCGCCGCCTCGTCGAGCGTCCGCAGGTCGATCACCGTCGTGAGCCCGAGCTCGACCAGCAGGGCGCGGTCGGTCGGTGTCAGCTTGTTGAGCCCGTCGGCCCGGAAGAGCCGACGCCACGCCACCATCCGACCGTCGAGGGTGCGGTATCCCCCGAGGTCCCGGAAATTGACGCAGCCCTCGAAGTCGAGGGTCCGGGAGGTCACGACGGGTGGACGGGGCTCAGTCGGCGGGGACGACGTCGACCAGCTTGCGGCCCTTGCGGCTCGCGAACTGGACGGTCCCGTCCGCCAGGGCGAACAGGGTGTCGTCCTTGCCCAGACCGACGTTCAGCCCGGGGTGGAACTTGGTGCCGCGCTGGCGCACGATGATGGCGCCGGTGCGCACGTCGGTGCCGCCGAAGACCTTGACACCGAGGCGCTGGGCGTTCGAGTCGCGCCCGTTCCTGGTGGAACCGCCACCCTTGGTCTTGGACATGAGAGGTACTCCTTGCGATGCGTCGTGGTCGGCCCGTCCGGGGCACGGGGCCCGGGGCGGTCGGTCGGGTGATCAGCCGGCGGCGATGCCGGTGATGGCGATGGTCGAGTACCGCTGGCGGTGGCCCCACCGGGTGCTCTGGTTCGACTTGTTCTTGTAGGTGAAGCCGCGGATCTTGGGACCGAGCTCCTCGCCCTTCACCGTCGCGGTGACGGTGGCGCCTGCCAGCTGGGCCGGCGTGGCCAGGACGGTGTCCCCGTCGACCAGGAGGACGGGCTCGAAGGTCACCTCGGCGCCGGGTTCCTCGCCCAGCAGTTCCACGCGGAGCTCCTGGCCCTCGGCCACTCGCTCCTGCTTGCCTCCGGTTCTGATGACTGCGTACATAGGGATGACAGCCTACAGCTCCGGGTCGTCAAATACTATTCCCCGGCCCTCGCAGACCGAGCAGGTGGTCGACATCGACTCGATGAGGCCCTCGGACACCCGCTTCCGGGTCATCTCCACGAGTCCCAGCTCGGAGATGTCGAACACCTGCGTACGGGTCTTGTCCCTGGCCAGGGCGGTGCGGAGGGCGGCGCCGACCTTGTCGCGGTTCTCCCGGATCTCCATGTCGATGAAGTCGATGACGATGATGCCGCCGATGTCGCGCAGCCGGAGCTGCCGGGCCACCTCGTCCGCCGCCTCCAGGTTGTTCCGGTAGACGGTCTCCTCGAGGTTGGTGGTGCCAACGTTCTTGCCCGTGTTGACGTCGATCACGGTCAGGGCCTCGGTGCGGTCGATCACCAGGGAGCCGCCCGACGGGAGGAAGACCTTGCGGTCCAGTGCCTTGTGCAGCTGCTCGTGGACGTGGAACCGCTCGAAGATGGGCAGGTCCTCGACCACGGGGTCGTAGTACTCCACCCGGTCGGCCAGCTCGGGATTGACCGCGCCGACGTAGTCGCGGACCTGCTCGTAGAGGGCCAGGTCGTCGATGACCACGGCCCGGTACTCCCGGTTGAGCTCCTCGCGGATCACCCGCACGGCGATGGCCGGCTCCCGGTAGAGCAGGGCGGCGCCCTGTCCCTTGCGTGCGTCGGCGGCGATCGCGTCCCACTGCTCGACCAGGCGTCCGATGTCGTGCTCCAGCTCCTCGGCACTCGCCCCGGCGGCGGCCGTGCGCACGATCAGCCCGTGACCCTCGGGACGCACGGCATCCACGATCCGGCGCAGGCGCTTGCGCTCCGCGTCCTCGAGGCGCTTGGAGATCCCGTAGGCGGTCGAGTTCGGCACGAGGACCACGAAGCGACCGGGGAGCGAGACCTCCTGGGTCAGCCGCGCCCCCTTCGCCCCGATCGGATTCTTGGTGACCTGGCACAGGATCGTCTGGCCCGGCTTGAGCAGCTGCTCGATCCGGGGCTGCCCCCCGCCCTTGCCCGACTCCACGTCGTCCCTGTCGTAGCGGACGTCCCCGTGGTACAGCACGGCGTTCTTCGGCGTGCCGATGTCGATGAACGCGGCCTCCATGCCGGGAAGCACGTTCTGGACCCGTCCGCGGTAGATGTTGCCGTCGATCTGCGTGGCATCGTCCGAGGCCCGGGAGATGTAGTGCTCCACGAGCGTCCGGCCCTCGAGGAGGGCGATCTGGGTCATGTCCGGCCGGACGTGGACGCAGATCTGGTA